>NZ_JBHUDE010000162.1:0-62670 GCF_042678205.1 Oceanobacillus luteolus | reverse complement strand
TAACTTTACTGGGTTAGTTTAGTGTTGCCTTTTTTAAGGATAATGCACCTTGATAACTGAACAATTATTTATTTACCTCTTGACATATCACCGCAGGTCTTTAATTTAAATTCTCTATTTCTTCAGCTATTGTTGACTTGAAATTTAGTACTGATTATGTCTGATACTTTTTAAGACCTCCTTTATCATCTGTATTCCGTTAAATGGAATCTAAATTCCGTGAGTTATTTTAAATTCTAAGCGATTTCATGTAAAAAATCAACAGATAATTAATCTATTTATAAATTTTCTAAAAATTAGTGGTCCAAAAAGGGAATAAATAAAAAAACAAATCTGTTCTTCGGCAGATTTGTTTTAATAAGATATTAATTTCGATAACCTAACTCGCTTGAAATCATTTTCGCTGCGTTTATTAATTCGTTCAGTATTTCATTACCCTTTTCATCCGAGAATTCAATGACAGGCATACTGATTCCAAGGGCGGCAACCAACTGTCCGGCACCATCAAAAATAGGGCAAGAATACCCGATTGTATCTTTAAAAAATTCTTCTCTACTAAAGGCATAACCTTGTTTTTGGATCTTTGTCAGTTCCTGAATCAGCTTATCTCGATCGACAATCGTATTCGGTGCTATTTTTTTCAATTCCAACTGTTGCAGGTATTCGTTTCGTTTTGTTTCTTTTGTGTGTGCCAATAAGACCTTTGGCGCGGAACCTGCATATAACGGAGCACGGGCCCCTATTTTAATAACTAATCGCACTGGCTTGTTGCTATCCAGCTTTTCTACATAAACAGCTTCGTCTTCTTCGATAACCGCCAAATGAACCGATTCATTTAATTTTGCATTTATCTCTTTCATATAGGGAAGTGCGATTTCTCGATACTCTAGTTGATTCATCACTCGCATGCCCAATTGCAGTAGTTTCAATCCCAACTTGTATCTGACATCATGAGTAGAGTAGGGTACTTTTACTAATAATCCAGCTTCCACTAAAGAAGTGACTAATCTGAAGACGGTTGTTTTTGGCATATTGGATATCTCTACTAGTTCTAGTAAAGATAATTCCGCCTTATCATTGAAACAATCCAATAATTTAATTGCCCTTAATAGACTTTGACTCATTATGTTCACCTCGCACAGATAACAAGAGATCACTATCATTATTATATATCTTTTAATTATAGTGTAAGTGGGCATAAGTTTCCATTTAATAACCATTTCAGCAAACATGTTATCAAATAAAAAAGAGGTTAGGAAGATGGTGCCCGTCCATCTCCTAACCTTTGCATTCATTACTTACTGATTGCATCCACCATCACAACGATAATCAATACAGGAACAACATAGCGGATCAGGAAAAACCAAGCCTGAAACACACCGTATTTCAAATTGCTTCCTCGTTTTAATTCTTCATAAAGGGCAGATTTCTTCATTTTGAATGAAACAAAAATAGAAATCTGTAATGCACCAATTGGCATCAGTACATTACTTACTGTATAGTCTGCCAAATCAAAGATGGATTTCCCGAATAACGATATATCACTTAAAACGCCGAATGACAGGGCGGATGGGACACCGAAAAGAAAAATGGCTAAGCCGATGATCCACGCCCATTTTTTTCGTTTTGCCGGATTTCCTTTAGAAAGGACGGCTACGATAATTTCCAGCATCGAGAAAGCTGAAGTGAGTGTCGCAAATAAAAAGACGACGAGGAATGTTGCGAAAAACAGCATTCCAAATGGCATCTGACTGAAAATCGTCGGAAGCACGTTGAAGAGAAGGACAGGTCCTGCGTCAGGCTCCATCCCAAATGCGAATACCGCAGGGAATATAACGAGTCCAGCTAAGATGACGACCATTATATTCATTGCAACAATGGATAGGGCGGACTTTGGCATATTCTGCTCCTTCGACAAATACGCACTATAGGTGATCATACCAGTCACCCCGACACTTAACGTAAAGAAAGATTGCCCCATGGCCTCGAGAATGGTGTTGGAAGTCACTTTAGACAAATCAGGTTGGAATAAAAAGGAAACACCTGCAGATGCCCCGTCTAGAGTGATGGAACGGACCACTAGAATGATAAACAGGATGAAAAGTGCCGGCATCATGATTTTATTTGTCTTTTCAATACCGTTTTGGACTCCTCTTGTAATAACGAAAATGGTGATTACCATAAATAGGAGTTGTGCACCTATACTGATTACCGGATTTGCGACCGTATCAGCGAATAAGATTCCATATTCTGCTTCGGTTAATCCGCTCAGCTGCCCGGAAATCACTTTCCAAAAATACGTAATGATCCAGCCGCCAATCACACTGTAGAAAGAAAGCATGATAAAGACGGCTATCATACCAAGTACTCCAATAAAGTACCAGTTTGTTCCGGGGGCGATTGCTTTAAAGGAACCGACTGCACTCTTTTGTGCGGTTCTTCCTATAGAGAACTCAGCTAATAGCAGTGGTAAGCCGAGTATTACTGTAAATAAAAGAAAGATTATCAGAAACGCTCCACCACCATTTTGACCTGCGACATAGGGGAACTTCCAAATTGCCCCGAGGCCAATGGCAGATCCAGCGGCTGATAAAATAAATCCTAGTCTTGTAGAAAATTGCTCTTGCTGGCTCAAACTAAACTTCCTCTCGTATAGAATACTTCCCCATTTTACTTACACTAAGAAGGAAAGTCAAAGGAACTTTAAGGAACTATAAGCGGAAAGTTGATTGAAGACGTGTGGGAGTAATAAGGGTGGAGAAAAGAGAGGAGAAAATATACGATATATATGTACGGGATTATTGGGAGTTGTTGATCCACACTCCCACCTACTCAAGTTTTTTTCTGATTACTCTTCTTTTTTACGTTCTCTATTCTGTACACTTTTATCAATAATATTATGAATGATATCCTTGAATACCATTTCAGCTCCAGTCACTAGTATCCCTTGAACAACAGATGTTACATCAAATCCGAAATATAGAAGACAGGCAGTGACCGAAAAAAGAAGTTTTATCCAAGCGTGGGTCCATTTAGCGATGACTGGTGTTTGGTCGAGAATCAATCCGAGAAAATAAAGAGCTGGAATTAAAATAAATGCTTCCGCACGAATGTAAATTATAAAATCACTCATGATCATCAATCATCTCATAGCTTATGTTGGGGGAAATGATGTAATATAATATGTTTTTTTTATCGAAGTGGTTAATAAGAAGTCAAGCAACTATGTTGAGATTAGGAAGGAAACCATGTTAGTATAATTGTACTTAATTGTTTGAAAAGTCACGCTAAAAAATGAGGGAAAAGGGGAAATGACAATGTCGAATCTTTACGCAAAAGAAAACATGAAACACTTAGGCCACTTGAAGGAACTCGCACCAGAACAATTAAAAGCTTTCAATGAATTTAATGCAGCTGTTTTTAAAGAAGGGGCTTTGTCGAAGAAAGAAAAAGAAATCATTGCGGTGGCGGTTACTCAAGTGACGCAATGTCCGTATTGTATTGATGCTCATACGAAAGCTGCCAAAAAAGAAGGGGCAACATTGGAAGAATTGACGGAAGCTGCATTTGTAACAGCTGCAATTGAAGCAGGTGGTGTAGTTACTCATGGTACTCATGTACACCAAGCAAAAAATCAAGATGCTTCCGATGTTCTATACTCCCGCTCGAATTTGAAAAGTCTAGGCCAACTAGCCAAATATGCTCCAGAAGGATTTAAAGGCTACCAAGCGTTTAGTGCAGCATCTGTGAAGGCAGGTAAATTAAGCACGAAGTTTAAAGAAATTATTGCAGTAGCCGTTGCGAATGCTACTCAATGTCCATATTGCATTGACGTACATACGAAAAATGCGGACAAGGAAGGCGCAACAAGTGAAGAGCTGGCAGAAGCGATTATGGTTTCTTCCGCAATTTGTGCAGGTGGCGCTTATGCTCACATGGCAAATATGATTCAAAGTTATCAAGAATAAGGACGAGGTATGTGATTTTGAAGATGTTAATAAGGAAAGAAGCAAGGACAAGATAAATGTCTTAATCTTGCTCAAATTATGGTAATCATCATTTATAAGAGAATAAAGCTCAAGAGAATCATAGGTTTTATTAATAAATGATGTAACGAGGAAATGACGAAGTGTTAAACTTTCTTAATATAATAGGTTTTCTGGTTGAAGAGGGGATGAAAAGATGATTAAGAAATTCATTTCCATAGCCTCTTCAATTTTTTATGTTGTATTATTTCAATAGTAATCTATTGAACAAACATTTCTAAAAAGATTATGTTTTCAGTATTGACAAATAATTATGTCGGCTATAAAATAAAATGTAATCGTTTACAAAGAAAAAATATGATTTTACAAATGAGATAAGGGTTATACTATTAAGCTTTTTTCTTACTGAATTCATGGTTCGTGTCATTAGGCTGAGCACAGTAAATTATCTCTGGATCAGCAAATAAATAGAGTAACATCAAGAAAGAGGAGGTTCTTCCATGGAATTTAATGTAGGCATCATTGGATGCGGATCGATTACAAAATACAGACATGCACCAGAGTATAAAGCCAATTCACATGTTGATGAAATCATCTTTTATGATAGAAATCCGGAAAGAGCACAAAGTCTAGCCAATGAATTTAATGGCCGTACCGCTAAATCTGTAGAAGAATTACTTCAAGATCCCTCCATTATCGCCATCAGTGATTGTTCATCCAACGAAGTCCATCATATTCATACGACAAAAGCAT
Organism: Oceanobacillus luteolus; assembly: GCF_042678205.1. NCBI lineage: Bacteria > Bacillati > Bacillota > Bacilli > Caryophanales > Bacillaceae > Oceanobacillus > Oceanobacillus luteolus. Next base: position 57,931 of record NZ_JBHUDE010000162.1, on the reverse strand, counting down.
TATTAAATGGAAAGCATGTACTTGTTGAAAAACCGATAGCTGTAAGCAGTGAGTATGCAGAAGAAATTTTGGAGGCTGAGCGTAAATCGGGAAAAAAGCTGATGGTCGACCATAATCAACGATTTACGAAAGCGCATCAAAAAGCAAAAGAAATCATTGCAAAGAAAGAACTTGGAGAAGTTCTAACCTTCAAGACTTCATTCGGACATGAAGGACCAGAAAAATGGGGGATAACGAAGTCGAATGCAACTTGGTTTTTCAAGAAAAATCGTTCACGTTATGGTGTTGCAGGGGATTTAGGAATTCATAAAATTGATTTGATCCATTTTCTATTGGATGACGAAATTGAAGATGTTCAGGCGTTCCACGGAGCATTGGATAAAGTCGATGAACATGGCGATTCAATAGAAGTCTGTGACAATGTTGTAAGCATCCTGAAAACGAAAAAAGGCAGATTAGGTACAGCATCATTTTCCTGGACGTACTATGGAAAAGAAGATAATGCCACTACAATTTATTGTCAAAAAGGAGTCATTAAAATTTACCATGATGGACTCGATCCGCTTGTCGTTGAGATGAATGATAGAACAATTATCAAATACGATGTGGAACAAATACAAACGAATGATAATCAAACAAATTCTGGTGTAATCGATGCATTCATTGATTGTATTATAAATGACAAAACACCACCAGTGACAGGACAAGAGGCACTTGCTTCATTAAAAGTAATAGAGAGTATGCTTGGGGAAAATGTGATACGAAATTGACGTGAAAGTCTGATCATTATCCATTACATAATACGGAATAGGGGGATGACATGTTTAATCAGATTGCCATTAACTCGAATACGTATAGTGGATTTTCGTTGGAGGAAGCTGTCCAAGGTGCTAGTAAAGCAGGGTTTTCAAAGATTGAATTGGCAGCAGTGGAACATACGCCCCATGTGCTTAATGGAATGTCTGAGAAGGAACTGCGGGATATAAAAACATTATTGGAATCATATAGGATGACTTGTATCGGAATCGGAGCACATAGCAACCTGATGACAGATGAAGGTATCGATAATTTATTGAAAGCAGTCGATCTCGCTGTATATTTTGATTGCAGCTACATCATCACCTCAACAGGTGAAGCACATGGAGATGGGGACGTCATAGAGGATGAAACAATTCTAGTACGCAATTTAACACCAGTCTTGGACAAATGTGAATCGAAAAACATCACGCTGGCAGTTGAGACTCATGGCAATAATTACGCAACGGGCAGCGCTCTTGGAAAATTATCCGAAAAATTGAATCGTCGTATCAAGATCAATTACGATACAGCTAACGTCATTTTTTATGGAGATGTCATGCCTTATGACGATTTGGAAGTGAGCATGGAGCATGTAGGCTTCATCCATTTAAAAGATAAGCTAGGTCATAATCAGGAATGGAATTTTCCTGCAATCGGTGAAGGGCATCTAGACTTTAGAAGAATATTCCATATCCTCGAGGAAAATAAATTTCCCGGGCCAATTAGTGTCGAAATTGAATTTACACCAGACGGTCCCAAAAATTTAGCCGAGGTGGACAAAGCGGTGAAAAGCTCGTTCGATTACCTGAAGAAACTATTGGGGCAGGAGAGTTGACATGCAGAGAATTGGACTTGCCGGTTTCGGTTTTATTGGAAAAACCCATCTGGAAGCATATCGGAAAATAAAGGATGCCGAAGTTACCGCTATATGCACGAGTACAGCCGTGGGTTTGGAAGAAGTGTTTGATGGAACTGTTCTAGCAGACTATGATGCTTTATTGGAGCGGGAAGATATCGATGTTATCGATATATGTGTACCGACATTTTTGCATGAAGAATATGTCATCAAAGCGGCGCGAGCGAAAAAGCATATTATCTGTGAAAAGCCACTAGCACTGACCACGGAAGCAGTAGAAAGAATAATGGAAGTTGTCCGGGAAGAAGGAGTCCAGCTTTTTGTTGGGCATGTACTTCGTTTTTGGCCGGAATACCGCTTGATCAAAGAATACGCAGAGTCTGACAAGTTAGCGGATGTAGAATTTATCCATGCTCAAAGACTCGGAACACTGCCGACTTGGAGCGACTGGTTCCAGTATCCTGAAAAAAGTGGCGGTGCCTTATTTGACCTCCATATTCATGATATTGATTTCGTCTATCATTTACTGGGAGAAGTGGAAAGCGTTTATGCCGCAGGAAAACAAAATAAATACGGTGCATGGAATCAAGTTATGACAACGCTTACTTTCAAAAGTGGAGCAAAAGCTTTTGTAGAGGCTTCTCATCGGATGCCAAGTTCCTTCCCGTTTACAGCTGCTATACGCGTACAATCTCAGCAGGAAGTAATGGATTATAAACTGATTGCGGGAGAGAACATGGAGCGAATCAGTAACCGTCAATTTGTTTACTATGCAGATAATGTATGCACCTCTCTTCAAGTAGAAGAGGAAGAGGCTTTTCAAACTGAACTCTCCTATTTCATCGATTGCTTGGAAAACAATAAGGAAAATCTAGTTATTCCACTTGATGATGTTTTGTATGTCATCGGGCTGATGCAGGAAATTGAGAAATCACTTATTACTGGAAGTGAGATTAAAGTCCTGTAGATGTAGAGTCCATAGTAAATAGGTAATGATGAGATTTAACAATCAATATATATATAAATTAAGGGGGCAATGTCATGAAAAAGTTATTGGGATTAATTGCTGTGTTGATGCTAGCTCTTGTACTAGTTGCGTGTGGTTCTGATACATCCGAAACAGAGGCGGAAAGCGCAAATGGCGGTAGTGATGAGGGAACTAGTGGTGACAAATACAAAGTCGGTATCCTTGCGCCTGCTGTGACACATGGTTGGGTCGCCGCAGTTGCTTATCACGCGGAAGAACGTGCGAAAGAATTATCTGATGAAATTGAATATCAAATCCATACTAGCACAGATGCAAATGAGATGACTTCCCAGCTGGATGACTTAAAAACGTGGGGAGCAGAAGTAATTGTCGCGTTTCCGCAATGGGAAGGAATGGAAGTACCGATACAGCAAGCGTTGGATGAAGGAATTGAAGTCGTCAACTTCGATATCGTCATCGATGTAGACGGTGTGTATCGAGTTGCGGGTGACAACTACGATATGGGAGTTCAAGGAGCGAAGTATATCGTGGATAAGATTGGTACAGAAGGAGAAGTTGTAGTGCTTGAAGTGCCATCAGCCGGATCCGTTTCCGAGTTAAGGACTGCCGGATTCATGGATACGATTGCTGAGATTGCACCAGATTTAAATATCCATACGTATGCGACCCAATTTACGAGGGAAGATGGTTTATCTGATTTTGCCGATATTTTAACGAGTTTAGATCAAATTGATGCTGTATATTCTTTGGATGATGAGACGTCAATTGGGGTATTGCAGGCGATTAGTGAAGCGGGCAGAGATGATATCCAAGTAGTCACTGGCGGCGGTGGTATGCAGGAATACTTTGAAATGATGCCTGGAAATGAAGATATTTGGATTCAATCCGCATTATACAGCCCTGCAATGGTAAAAGATGCGGTGGATGTTGCTGTGGATCTATTGAAGGGCAACACGGTAGAAGATGATACGATTATTCCGACGACAGTGGTAGACAGGGATAATTATGAAGAATTCATAGACTCCGGATCACCATATTAATTACGAAGCAAAAGAAAGAGGGTTATGGCCGAGCTATAGCCCTTTCTTTTCCATTTCTAGTCTTTTGGAGGTGATGGATGTGAAGATTGAGATGCAGCATATCGTGAAGTCCTTTGGGAGTAACCATGTGTTAAAGGATGTATCCCTATCCATTCAAGGTGGTGAGATATGCGCATTGCTTGGGGAAAATGGAGCGGGAAAATCAACGTTGATGAATATACTCGGAGGTGTCATCCAAAAGGATTCTGGTCAGATTTTGATGGATGGACAGGAAGTCATATTTGAAAGTCCAAGTGAGTCGCTGGACGCGGGCATTGCTTTTATACATCAAGAACTTAACTTAGTCAATGATTTGCCAATCTATGAAAATATGTTTCTTGGCCGCGAATTAAAAACAAAGCGTGGCAGCTTGGATCTTAAGCGAATGTACCAAAAAACAGTGGAGATATTTGAAAAAATGAATGTCGATTTGGACCCAAGGAGGATGGTACGAGATTTAGATGCCTCTTATAAACAGATAGTTGAGATCTGCCGTGCGATGATGATGAATGCCTCGATGGTTATTATGGATGAACCAACGACATCACTTACGGATACGGAGATTGAACGTGTCTTTCAAATGATGGAAACATTGAAAGAACATCATGTTGGCATCATTTTTATTTCCCATAAATTAAACGAAGTAATGAAAATTTGTGATAAATATTTTGTATTGAGGGATGGAATATTGGTGTCAGAAGGAAAAGTAAGCGAGGTCACAACAAAGGAATTAGCAAGTTACATGGTCGGTTTTGACGTGCGGACAGAATCATTAAGAAGAGAAAAAGAGCCTGATGATATGGGAGAAGAAGTATTGCGGGTGGAAAATCTAACTGATGCTGAACATTTCCGTGATATCCATTTCACACTCCATGCTGGAGAAATCCTCGGGGTAACGGGATTGCTTGGTGATGGCCGAAGTGAACTTTTTCAAGCGATATTTGGCGCAAGGCCAATACAATCGGGAAAGATTTATCTTCATGGGAAAGAAATGAATAGCAAAAGTACATACGAGGCAATCAACGCAGGAATTGCCTATCTGCCGCGTAACAGAAAGGAAAATGCCATCCTTAAAGACATGAGTATATTCGAAAATGCATCGATTACAACATGGCCGATGTTTGCTAAACGAGGAACCATTGATACAAGTAAGCATCAGCAAATTTTCAAAGAACAAAGAGATAAATTGCAAATAAAAATGAGGGAATGGACGGATAGTATTACGAGTCTTTCAGGAGGGAATCAACAAAAAGTCGTATTATCGAAATGGTTGGCAACAAATCCTCGAGTGTTGATTTTAGATAATCCGACGCAAGGTGTAGATGTCGGTGCAAAGGAAGACATTTACGATATCATCATTCAGTTGGCAGAGGAAGAAAATATTGCTGTCATTGTCCTTTCCAGCGAAGCACAGGAAGTAATCCGCGTGTGTGATCGAGCACTTGTCATGTATCACGGTGTGATTCAAGGGGAAGTCCGTGGCAATGACATGAACGAGAATATGATTATGCATCTGGCTACCGGCGGGGAACCGAAGATAAAAAGGAGGGAATATCAATCATGATTCCAAGTCCATCTCCGACACCACCTGTCAAACAGAAGAGAACATTCATAGAAGGTTTGAAACATAGATGGTCGAATGATCCTTTATTTAGTATTTTGATTGCCCTTATCATTATGGTTATTTTACAAACATTAACGTTAGGTTTCGATTATGGTTCATTTGGTGAATGGCTCCAGGCTTGGACAAACAACTGGATTAATATACTCAGAAACAATGCAGGTGTCGGTATTGTTGCTTTAGGAATGACCTTCGTTATCATGACCGGTGGAATTGATTTATCCGTAGGTTCCACCCTTGTCATTACCGGTGCATTCGCTATGTATCTATTGGATACAGGAGCATCTGGAATTCTCGGAGGGTTAGGAATTACTGGAGTTCCTGCGATTATGATAACGATTGTTCTAGTGATGGCATTCGGTATCCTGTTGGGAGGATTGATTGGGGTCACGATTACGAAAGGATTGGTCCCGCCATTTATTGCGACACTTGGGGCGATGATGATTTTCCGTAGTGTCACCCAACATTTCACCCAAGGATATAACACGACTGTTCCAACAGAATTTTTACAACTATCCAGCTTTAAAATAGGTAACCTCATGATCATGCCAATCATTTACTGGGCGATCATTGCTGCGATCCTCTATTATGTGTCCAAGCGCACGGTATTCGGTAGACAAATCATTGCTGTCGGTTCCAATGAACGTGCTGCCAAATTATCGGGAGTGAATGTCAATAAGGTCAAGCTTAGAGTGTATGCATTGATGGGGCTACTCGTATCAATTGCAGCAATTATTCAAGTATCCCGTATCGGTTCCATGGATTTTTCCAATGCAGGACGTGGTATGGAAATGGATGCCATTGCTGCCGCTGTAGTCGGTGGGACCCATATGCTTGGAGGGCGGGGATTTATTCTCGGTACGGTGTATGGCATGTTGATCATCGCGGTTATGAATAACTTATTGAACCTCTTTGGAGTTCCGCCGTTCCTAAGAGAAGCGTTTAAAGGATTAATCGTCATCGTGGCGGTGTTGTTGCAGAGGAAGAGTGAACAGGGATAGAGAATAACTAAAAAAATGCGAGTTCTAACTATATTAGACTCGCATTTTTTATGCATTTCTTAACTTAACGTGCTTTTACTCATGAACTTTAATTGCTGCTCATAAGTCTTGTCTTGCTTGAATTCCCTAATGAGTAATAAAATTCATCTTTTCTCCCGACTACCGTTCAGTTAAAGGTATTTCATCATAGTCTTCAACATCCAGTTCATGGACTTCACCTGTTGCAACACTGTTTAAAATACCTAGTACTCCGGTTTCAACAGCTTTTGTTAATTGTCCCATTTTCTTCTGTCCGAAGTTTTGCGTCTGACCAGTAATTTCAAATAATACCGTGCCACTTCCATTTAATGCAAAGGTTCCTAATGCTGTGCCGGGCAAGTCTAGACCTTGAGGATATAACGAGATATTGCCAAAAGGTGAATTACCCATTTCTTGCAATGCATTGTAAGCAGCCACGTTTAATTGTTTAGAAAATTCCTCGTTATACTGATCTGCATATTGACGATACTTTTCCCCCTCTGGTGTACTTGGATTCGGCACAAAAAGTCCGGATAATGATAAGGTAACCGGATCGTCCGTACCTTCAATCACATACTCACCTTGGTGATGTAGGTCGATAAAGACATCAACCGTTCCAAATTGTTCTTGTAAATTTTTATAAACATCGCGAACTGTTTGAGATTCTGGTGTAATAAACCATCCTGCCTGTGATGAGTTGCCAGGAAAGTCTTGCGGTTGAGGTACATAATCTAAGTTAGGATTAAAATCTCGGTTTACATCAAATCCTGGCTGTGATGCATAATCCCAATATTGATTTACGTATGTGTAATAATTCCATGTTGGTTGGGCGCCTTCCAGTTGCGGAAATTCCTCGATCACCTCTTCCCAAGTCATTTCATTACCACGGCGGTTTAATTCGGAACCATCGGGATTCATCATTGGAATCGCTACGATTGTCAGTTCTTCCCTGAGTTGTCTCATTTCTGGAGAATTGTTTTTACCAATCTTTTTGACCATATCCAACAAAGCTTTCGTTCCTACCTTTTCATTTCCGTGTATCTCACTTTGAATCAAAACCACTTTATCCCCTGTCCCAACGGTTGCGGTATAGATTTCTCTTCCTTGGTTGGAATATCCGGCGACTTCTACTTGGACGTTTCCATTGCTTGTCCTTTCAATTTGAGTTAATTCTCTTGTTAATTCATCATGACTAATAAATCCTGATACTGGTGGTTTTTTAATTTCTGCTGCCTCTGAAGTTAACGGGGGATTAACTGCTGGGGAAAGAGCTCCCGCACCAAGTAAAATAGCCCCGCTCAATAATGCAACTTTTCCAATCAGCTTCATTGCAGTGCCTCCTTGTTAGTATTAGTAATGAAATTATTCTCGTTATATGTACTAATCTCCTTCCGATATTTATAAAATGAATGCTATAGACTACGTGGTTTTTAGTGAACCACAACTTCTTTACTAAGAATATCTCGAACGTTGGGAGGAAGGTTTCTAGGGAAAAGGGCGGAAGGAAAGGGTTGCAGGCTCAAGGTACTTATCTGAACCTAAGAGGCTTTTATATTCACAAACGGTAAAGACCCTTGATAACTCCGTTCAGAGTCAGCAAGGGTCAAATCTTTTACATGTAATGATCGTTCATTTACTCAGACGCTACTAATCCTTCAAAATTAGGTTGTTCCTTTAGAAACTCCAATTCGAATGAGGATTGACCGAATTCGAGCAAGACTTCTTCGTCAATTTCAGTAGTATATGTGATCCGGTCCATCGCTTTCGCCACAATAGCTTTATCCATTTCTTGTTTAGTTAAGTCTTTGATTGCGTTGATTGCGATGTCTTGTGCTTCTTCACGATTTTCGTTAATGTAGTCCACTGCTTTTTGTTGTGCGTCCACTAATCCTTGAACGATGTCTGGATTATTTTCAACTAAATCTCCTGTTGCGACTGAAACAACGTTTGGTAAGTTTTCTCCATAAGCGATTTCTTCTGTGCTTACAACGACTTTTGCTCCGTTATCAATTAGAATCGACGCCCATGGTTCTGGAACTGCAGCTAAATCTACTTGACCTGTTTCAAACATACCTTGATAAGAGGCTGGGTTTCCAGTCACATGCTTCAATGAACCACCGATACGCTCAGAAGATAATTCATCAACACCTTGCTCCATTAAATATGTTTCAAACTGTACGTTATGGGTACATCCGATACCAGGTGTAATAAATGTTTTTCCTTCAATATCTTCTAATGTTTCAATTCCACTTTGTTCACTTGCGACTACTACTGTCCCTCCAGCTGAAGCACCACTAATAATTTTAACATCTGCACCATTGGAATAGTTGTTCAACACTGTTCTGGTCCAACTAATCCAGCATCAATTTCACCAGACTTTAAGGCGGTCATGAATGTTCCTCCATCTGGGAATGTACGATATTCGATGTTCACGTTATCTCCAAGCGCCTCTTCGTAGTAACCTTTTTCACGGGCAACCATTGCTGGTGCATGGTCGATATTCGGGAAATATCCAATGATGACTTCTTCCTTCTCTGCATCGCCGCTAGTACCAGAATCATCTCCACAAGCTGCTAATGCTCCCAAGGATAGGAATGCAACCAGCAGTAAAATCCACTTTCTCATTTAACTTCCTCCTTCATAAATGTAAATTTAAAGACATGACGTCTAAGCTGCTTCTTTTTGTTCTAATCCCCATTTAATCATGACTTTCTTTTCAATCCGCTGGAAAATAAGAATATCTACTGTAACTCCAATTACACCAATCACGACCATGATTGCCATGACCATATCCATCCGACCGAAATCGGATGCGTACTTCAGCGTATAGCCGAGCCCTGGTCCGGAACTTAATAATTCACCAGCCATTAATGCACGCCAGGCGAACGCCCATGCAAGCCTTGTACCTGTAACTGCATAAGGGACGGAAGCGGGCAAGATTACCCGGAAAAATAAATCAATCCCCGTTGACCCCATCGTTTGAGCTGCTTTAATAAAAAGCGGTTGGACATTTTTGATTCCTGTTCGCATGTTGATTGTCATTACGATGGTTCCGCCGAGTACGACGATGAAGATAACTGCTTTCTCATTTAAGCCAAACCACATGATCGCCAGTGGAAGCCAGACGATACTAGGGATGCTTTGTAATGCCAGTATGAGCGATCCAAGTGTCTCATCTGCAGTTTTGAACTTTGCTAATAATATCCCTAAAAGTACTCCGATAATCAGTGCAATACTTAAACCGATTAATAATCGAGAAAAACTTGCTCTTAAGTCTTGCAACAGTGACCCATCCGCTAAGCTTTCAAATAAACTTGAAAAGACAGTGGTCGGGGATGGTAAGATGACAGGAGGGATGGCGAAAATCCAAATCGCCAGTTCCCATAATGCAAATAACCCTACAAAAAATAGAATACGTTTAATTGCTAACTGCATATTTCAATTCCTCTTCTGCTACTTTATCAATTTCATTTTTTAATAGTTTCATAATCTGTTCTTCATAATGTGCCATCTGTTGCAAATGTTTTTCACGAGGTCTTTCGATGTCGATAGGGATATCTTGCAAGATCCTGCCTGGTTGGGTACCCATGACAATGATGCGGTCAGATAACTTAATGGCTTCTTGGATACTATGGGTTACGAATATAATTGTTTTTTTCGTTTCGACCCAGATCCTTTCCAGTTCATCATGAAGTCTGATTCTTGTTTGTTCATCTAGTGCACCGAATGGTTCATCCATAAGCAGTACACGGGGGTTCATCGCCAATGCTCTGGCGATGGCGACTCGCTGCTGCATACCTCCTGAAAGTTCATGAGGCGAATGATTGGCATAAGCACTCAATTGTACGAGTTGTAAATATTTCTGTGCTGTTTCTCGGGCTTCCTTTTTCTTCATTACTTTTTTCAACGGAAACATCACATTTTCTTCCACGGATAACCAAGGGAAGAGGGCTGCCTGTTGAAATACCATGCCCCGGTCATTCCCGGGTTTAGTTATTTGTTGGTTGTCTAAGTAAAGTTCTCCTTCACTGGGTCTAAGAAGTCCTGCAATAATGTTCAGCACGGTAGATTTCCCACAACCAGATGGTCCTAAAAGAGAAACGAATTCTCCCTTTTCTATATTTAAGTTGATATCACGTAATACTTGTTCCGTTTTTCCTTGATTCGGAAAGCTTTTCTGTACGTTGTTTATCGAAAGAAACATGTTTTCCCACCCTTATAGATTAAACAAACTATTCCTAGTAAGTTAATCTGATTAACTATGTTTATTATATACTTTCTCACTTAAATGTCAATCTTCCAGTCTTTCTTTATTGTTATCTCCCTAGATATACGCTAAAATATAGTCAAAATAATACTAAGCTGACTGATTTAGTTGGAATTTAAATTGCAGCATTTCGTTTATTATGCAATAAGAGAGGAAGGAACTTCATGAAGATATATCGTTCAGTACTTGATCTTATCGGAAATACTCCTATTGTTCAGTTGAATAAATTACCAGATCCAAATGGTGCTGGTGTATATATGAAATTAGAGTCATATAATCCGGGTGGCAGTGTCAAAGACCGGGCAGCATTCAATATGATTGAACAAGCAGAAAGAGATGGCAAACTGATTCCGGGAAAAAGCACGATTATTGAGCCGACTTCTGGAAATACAGGGATTGGAATTTGTATGGTCAGCGCAGTTAAGGGATATCGCTGCATCATCACGATGCCGGATAATGCTACGAAAGAACGGATAAAAATTATGAAAGCCTACGGGGCAGAAGTCATTCTGACACCTGCAAGTCAAAGGATGCAAGGAGCTATCGACGAAGCAAACAAGATAGCGAGCAACATCCCAAACAGCTTTATTCCGATGCAATTTGAAAATGAAGCAAACTCTGATGCTCATCGTGAAACAACTGCAGTGGAAATTCTAGAATCCTTTGATGGTAAGTTGGATGCTCTAGTCCTCACTGCGGGGACAGGAGGGACCGTGACAGGTGCAGGTGAAGAATTGAAAAAACAAATCCCCGATCTAAAAATATATGTGGTCGAGCCTAAAGGTTCTCCAGTTCTCTCCGGTGGGCAACCAGGTCCACATAAAATTCCGGGCACAGGCCCTGGGTTCATCCCGAAAATATTAAACCAGGAAATCTTTGATGAGATTCTTCATATAGAAGATGAAGACGCCCAACAAATGGCCCGCTATCTTGCTGCAAAGGAAGGGATATTTGTCGGCGCATCTGGTGCAGCTTCTGCATATTTCGCCATCCAGATAGCAAAAGAACTTCCGGAATCTGCGAGAGTTCTCAGCATTGCTCCTGACACAGGGGAACGATATTTATCATCGGATTTATTTCCAGAGTGATAGAGTGGGGAGCTAGCTGACCATCCCTATACTTTTTATAAATAGCCGTGCGGACTTTTACCACACGGCTATTTTTGTTTACTTTGTTTGCTAGCTATTTTAACGAGTTGCTGATACAGAAGGTTCTTTGACTCCAGTGTGGTTTGCCTCTGCATGACTTAAAGCTACTTCCCGTGCTTTTAATTCTCTTCGTAAAATCTTCCCACTGATTGTTGTTTTTGGTAATTCATCCATAACCTCAATTTCTCGAGGTGCTGCGTGTGCCGCTAGTTGATTTCGGACAAATAGACGGATGTCTTCTAACAGTTCTTCCGATTCCACATATCCTGGACGGAGGGTGATGAATGCTTTTACAATTTCACCTCGGGTTGGATCTGGTTTACCGATTACACCGGCTTCACTGACTGCCGGATGCTCAATCAGTTTACTTTCCACTTCAAACGGGCCGATCCGTTCACCGGAAGAGTTAATCATATCGTCGTCTCGGCTTTGGAAAAACACATAATCATCCTCATCTTGAATAGCTAAATCACCTGAAAGATACCAGCCTTCATATTTAAAGTAATCATTGAATTTCTTTTTATTTCCCCAGATTTCCTTCATCAGTCCCGGCCAAGGAGTACGGACAGCGAGTTGCCCAACAGAGCAACGAGGCAATTCATTTCCATCTTCATCAAGGATACCGACTTGTATCCCCGGGAATGGTCTGCCCATCGAGCCCGGCCTTATTTCTTCAGATGGTAAATTGACGACTAAATGTCCTCCAGTCTCGGTCATCCACCATGTATCGTGAATGCGGACGCCCAGTTTTTCCCAAGCCCAGTAAATAACTTCAGGGTTTAGTGGCTCACCGACACTCAGTACATGTCGGATAGATGATAGGTCGTATTTTTCAAGCAACTCATCCTGAGCAAGGAGCATGCGAAAAGCAGTAGGGGCGCTGTACCAAATCGTTACTTTGAATTCCTCGATGAGTTGATACCACTCCTCAGCCTGAAAGCGTCCGTTTTGGATGATGATCGTTGCCCGGTTCAGCCATGGTGCAAACAAACCGTATACACTCCCTGTCACCCAGCCTGGGTGGGAGGTGCACCAATATACGTCGTCATCTTTAATATCCAGTACCCATTTACCAGAAATGTAATGATGACCGACCGCCCGATGAGCGTGGAGCACACCTTTAGGTTTTCCTGTAGAACCGCTTGTATAATGAATAATTAATCCATCTTCCGGGTCGAGCCACTCTACAACATCTTCTTCTACACCTTCAATAGTAAGTACTTCGATATCCTCCACAAATAATATGGTTTTTAACGAAGGGATTTCGTCTTGCGGCACTCTATTTACCATATCCTTATCTGTAATTAGCAGTGTACCTTCACAGTCATTGATACGTTCTTTTATCGCATCCTGCATGAAGGCTTCAAAAAGTGGACCAGCAATGGCACCAATCTTAATGATTGCCAGGATGGAAATATAGCATTCTGGCGTTTTCGGAAGGAAAACAAATACGCGATCTCCTTTTTTAACACCAGAATTCTTTAAAACTGTTGCATAGTGATCCGTTTTTTCCTTCACTTCTTTGAAGGTATAACTTTGTCTCTCCTCACCATTGACATAGTGGAGGGCAATTTTATCACCATAGCCATCTTCTACATGACGGTCAATCGTCTCATGTGCTGCATTGACCTTACCGTCTTCCCGGATAAAATCTCTCCCTAATTGGTTCCAGTCAAAGTTTTTCCTTACTTCGTTATAGTCTGATAGATTGTAAGCATGATTAGCTAAAGATGGAATACTTCTATTTTTTAATGTCATGTTCTTTTCCTCCCTTTAGATGCGCGAACTCTGTTTATTCAAATCAAGGCTGTCTAAAATCTCTTTCTTGTAGAATGCGGCTTTCTCGCTGCCACGCTCGAGATTACGTGCTTCACTAATTTCAATTTCTTTATCGATTTCTCCAGGCTGCCCTCTTAAAATAATGATGCGATCACATAAATATGTTGTTTCGTCAATATCGTGGGTGACTAGAACGATGGTGGACTGATGAGTCTTCCAAACATCCAACAACAAATCCTGCAGTTGCATTTTTGTAAATGCATCGAGGGCGCTGAATGGTTCATCTAATAAAAGGATTTCCGGTGATGTGACCAATGCTCTTGCAATTGCTACACGCTGGGCCATCCCGCCGGACAATTGTTTTGGATAAAGTTTCTCACTGCCCTTTAAGCCGACGCTTTCCAAATACTCAATAGCACGCGCCGTCATGTCTTGTTTATCTCCCTTTAAGCCGAAAGTTACATTTTCCAATACCGTTAACCATGGAAATAATCTCGGCTCTTGGAAAATGAATCCTACCTTTTCATGCACTGCTTTTGTCGTCGTTCCGTTAATTGCAATTTCTCCGTCGTAACCACGATCGAGTCCTGAAATTGCACGTAATAATGTACTTTTCCCACAGCCACTCGTGCCAAGAAGTCCGATAATCTCACCAGGATTGGCGGAGAAGTTGATATTATTCACTGCTGTTTTCCCGTCAAACGTTCGGCTGACATCCCTTAATTCAAGGCTCATTTGATTACCCCCTATGTTTACGATCGTTCCAGACTATCCTGCCAATGCAAAGATCTGTCTTGAATCAGTTTTAAAATCCAATCCGATAATTTACCAATCACTGCAAATAAAATAATACTTGCGATAATTGTCTCGGGTGAAAGTGTATTTTGTCCAAGTACGAGTAAATACCCTAACCCTTGACTTGCACCCATTAGTTCCGCTGCGACAACAAACATCCACCCTAAGCCAAGACCGCTGCGGAGTCCGACAATAAAGGAAGGCAATGCAGCAGGTAAGATGATTCTTTTGATGAGTTGGAAGTTGTTTAAACCATACATTTTGCCGACTTCGATTAATTTTCGGTCCACGCCGCTTATCCCGCTCACGATATTTAAATACACCGGGAAAAACACACCGACTGCAATCATCGTCACCTTCGAAGGTTCGCCAATTCCCATCCATAGGATGAATAAAGGTACCCAAGCGAGGGAAGGGATGGAGCGGAAGGCTTGTAGCATCGGGTCTAACAGTTGCTCCGCTTTTTTATAAAATCCGACTAACGATCCTAGGATGATTGCAACGATGGTACCTAATATAAATCCTTGAAATACACGGATAGTCGTTATCCCGATATGCGACCATAACGTTCCATCCTGCGCCATCGTCAGGATGGTGTTGAAAATAACGGTCGGTGCGGGAAGCTGGTAGGCAGGTAATACTTCTAATCTACTTAAACCCTCCCATATTATTAAGAGGGTTACCGGAATAATACTGCCTAAAATTACTGTTCTTCCAGACCCTGAAAATCCATTAAGTTTCCCAGTAGCTTTATTCTTTTCGATATGTTTCTTTAAAGGTACTGATGTTGTTAATTCCCCTTTGTATTTCATCTTGTTCCCTCCACCTTATTCAGACTTGATTGATTCTTCCGCAAACGACGAATCAATGAGTTCGGAAGTTACTTCCTCAATATCTGTTGTTTCATCGATTACTTCTCCAAGTAAGACATTGCCTGCTTCAATCAGCGCCTCATGATGCAGCTTACTCGGTATAGCATTGGAGAAATCATTCCGTTCAATCTGTGTTTTTGCCACTTCCAGTTCGATGCTCGCTTCTTCTGCCAGGATTTCTGCAGCCTTTTCTGGATTGTCAATGGTCCATTCTCTAGCTTTCTCGTAAACCTCAATAACTCTATCCACATAGTCGGGATATTGCTCAGCAAATTCCTCTCTTACACTTAAAAATCCATACGTATTGAAGTCAGGATTGCGATAAAACAGTTCGGCATCGGATTCCAATTCCAGTCTTGCCATATGTGGGTCAAGCCCCGCCCAGGCATCAACAGAACCGGAAGATAAGGCAGAAGCACCATCTCCATGTTGCAGGTTTACAATTTCAACATCATCTGCTGAGATACCGGATTCATTTAAAGCACGAAGCAAGAAAATGTATGGATCCGTACCCAGTGTAGCGGCAACTCGTTTTCCTTCTAAGTCTTGAATCGATTCAATTCCTGAATTCTGATTTGTGACGAGTGCAGTCCATTCTGGTTTGGAGAAGATATAGACGGTCTTGATTGGAGCGCCATTAGCTTTTGACATTAAGGTAGCCGCACCTGCCGCAGAACCGAAATCTACACTATTACTGTTCAGGAATTCCAAGGATTTATTACTGCCTTGGCTTAACACCCATTCAACTTCTATGCCATCTTCCTTCAATTCTTCTTCCAGCCATCCAAATTCTTTCAATACTAGACTAGTAGGGGAGTAGTACGCATAATCCAATTTGATTTTTTTTGGCTTACCATCCGTACTGGCTGAAGTGGAACATCCAGAAATGAGTAATACTAATCCAACCATACTGATGATCAAATATTTTAGTTTTTTCATAGTTTTTTTCCTCCTGATTAACATTCATTTTTCCCTTATCTTGAAAAAGGGTATATATCCTGTTTCCTAACCTCCTACTTATGAAAATATAAAAACCCTCTTCCGTTAAGAAGAGGGTTGATTTATCATTACGCTCTTCTTATCTTCCAGGATATAATCCTGCTGGAATTAGCACCTTACTATTTTTAAGTAGGTTGCCGGGCATCATCGGGCCAGTCCCTCCGCCGCTCTGGATAAGAAATAATTATTCAATTGTTCTAAAAATTTTTGTGTTAGATGCATAATAACATCATAATTTTTTCAAGTCAATCTTTTCAGGGAAGATGAGACGAAAATACTAATTCGAGGAAATTTCTGGATAAAAAAAGATAACCCACAGAGGGTTATCTTTAACATGTGTTAACGTACTGTTTTTTTCCACAATCCAAGTACAACTGCTGCAACCATTGTTCCAATAGCTAAAGCTAATAGGAAAAGCAAGGCATTTTCAGCAAGTGGAATAACGAAAAGTCCACCATGTGGTGCAGGGATGGCTGTATTCCATAGCTGGGTTAATCCTCCTGCAGTTGCTGCTCCAATAATGGACGAAGCAATGACTCGTATAGGATCAGCTGCTGCAAATGGGATGGCTCCTTCTGTAATGAATGATATTCCCATAACATAGTTTGTTAATCCGGATTTACGTTCGCCTTCTGTAAATTTATGTTTGAACATGGTAGTGGCTACCGCGATTGCAAGTGGAGGCACCATTCCGCCCGCCATTACTGCCGCCATTAAACTACCATCACCTGTATCAGTGAAAATTCCTATCGAGAAAGCGTAAGCGGCTTTATTAAATGGTCCACCCATATCAATCGCCATCATTCCTCCAAGTATCACTCCAAGAATGACCGCATTCCCTGTTCCTAGATTTTGCAAGAAATTAATCATCGCTGAATTAATCCCTGAGAAAATTGGGCCAAAAATATAATACATTAATATTCCAGTAAAGAATAAGCCGATCACAGGATAAATTAAAATCGGTTTTAAACCTTCCAATGATTTCGGTAAATTGCGGAAAAGCTGCTTGAGTAGAACGACAATATAACCAGCAAGGAAGCCTCCAACCAAACCACCGAGGAAACCTGCATCACTATTCACGGCAATTAAACCAGCTACCATTCCAGGCATGAGACCAGGTCGGTCGGCAATACTCATTGCAATAAATCCAGCAAAAATCGGGATAAGGAAGCTAAATGCATTCCCACCAATTGAATTTAAGAAGGTGAAAATTTCACTATCGCTGCCTAGCATACTTTCAAATAAGAATGATATGGCGAGTAAAATCCCACCCCCAACTACAAATGGCAGCATATGGGAGATACCATTCATCAGATCCTTATAGATTCTACCCCAAATTGAAGAGGATTTTTCTTCTTCAGTTTCAGAAGTTTTCACCTGATCAGCATGATAAACCGGAGCTTCTTGGTTCATTGCTTTTGTAATGAGTTCTTCGGCTTTATGAATTCCGTCTGTTACCGGTCGTTGCAACACATGTTTACCAGTAAATCTGCTTAAATCAACTTGTTTACTGGCAGCGATGATAATAGATTCTGCACGTTCAATTTCATCAGCCGTCAGTGCGTTTTTTGCTCCTTCAGAACCTTGAGTTTCTACGCGGATATCCACATTCAGTTCAGCTGCTTTTTTCTTTAAGGCATCCTCAGCCATGTAGGTATGCGCAATCCCCGTTGGACAAGCGGTAATGGCGACGATGAACGGTTTTTTCTGGCTGTTTTCCGCATTAGCAGTTGTTTCTTCAGCCTTTTCCTGCACGTCTTCTTCTGATACTGCGTCTTCGAATAGCGCATGTACTTCATCGGGTGTTATTGCTTTTTTCAATTGATCGATGAATGCTTCGTCAATTAATAATTTCGAGAGGGAAGCCAACGTTTCTAGATGGGTATTGTCGGCGCCTTCTGGAACAGCAATCATGAAAAACAAGTACGAAGGCTCTCCATCCAGAGATTCATAATCCACACCCTTATTGCTTTTAGCAAATAGAACGGTAGGCTCTTTAACTGCAGCACTCTTCGCATGCGGCATCGCGATTCCATCACCGAGACCTGTCGTAACTTGTGCTTCACGTTCTAATATTGCTTCTTTAAATTTTCTGCGGTCTGTAATCACTCCATTATTTACGAGACTTTGTATCATCTCATCAATTACGGGTTCTTTTGTTGTTGCCTGCAAGTCCATAATCATAATATCTTTTCTTAAGACATCGGTTATTTTCATGATAATCACCTTTCTTTATCAAATTTTAAAGGCGTGAAACTTCGACATGTTCTAGTAGTTGTAAAATATCGTTTTTCTTCGCTAAGTCATCCGAAAAGGCTGTCGCACTTCCAGATGCGAGTCCCATTTTGAATGCGGACTCTATATCACCGGATGAATGGTATTCAGAAATAAATCCAGCTACCATTGAGTCTCCGGCACCAACAGAATTTCTAACAGTACCTTTCGGGCTAATTCCTTGATAAATCGCATCTCTTGTAAAGAGCAATGCACCATCGCCAGCCATAGATACAATGACATGCTGTGCTCCGAGATTTATCATTTGTTTACCGTAATGAAGAATTGCTTCATTGCTTTCTAATGTTACATTAAAGAATT
Organism: Oceanobacillus luteolus; assembly: GCF_042678205.1. Classification (NCBI taxonomy): domain Bacteria; kingdom Bacillati; phylum Bacillota; class Bacilli; order Caryophanales; family Bacillaceae; genus Oceanobacillus; species Oceanobacillus luteolus. The sequence continues at coordinate 39,115 of NZ_JBHUDE010000162.1, read as the reverse complement.
GCGCCAACTCCTTTACGTTCGGTTTAATGAGGAATGGCTGATACGGCAATGATGATTTTAATCCTTTTCCAGTCGTATCAATGACAAATTGAACATTTGCAGCTGAAAAACGCTCAATCAGCTGTTTGTAAAAATCAGAAGGCAAGGAAGGAGGCATACTGCCTGACAAAATAACTATGTCATTTGCCGTGAAGTTCTCCGCTTTTTTTAACAATGCCTGTGCTTCTTCTTCACGTATAGTAGGACCTCTATCATTAATTTCGGTCTCAGAATCGGATTTCAATTTGATGTTGATTCTCGTATCATCACCGATTGTTATAAAATCTGTACGAATCCCGTCTTGTTGTAACCAGTTGGTGATAAATTCGCCGGTAAAACCGCCAATAAAGCCGAGTGCAGTCGTATCTGTATTCAATTGATGAAGGATACGGGAAACGTTGATTCCTTTACCGCCGGGAAGCTTAAAGTTACTTAAACTATGGTTCAGTTCACCTAACTGAAGATTTTCAACTTGAACCACATAATCAATCGACGGATTGAGAGTAACCGTATAAATCATCGCTCCACCTCCAAAACATTCGTTTTCTGTTTATATTCCTGAAGATTTATTTTCGATTGTGATGTTATGATTGTCACTTCCTCCAAGTCGCATACTTTAACAAAGTTGATTTTCCCCCATTTGCTGTGGTCGGCTAACATATAAGCCTTGGAGGAATTTTTGATTACTAATTTTTTTAAAGCTGCTTCATCCGGATCAGGTGTCGTACAGCCATATTCCATGTCAATTCCATTTATTCCTAAGAAAGCTTTGTTAAAGCGGTAATCACTGATTTCTTTTTGACTCGTTGGTCCAATAATTGCTTTTGTAGAAGGTTTTATCCTTCCACCAACGAGAATCGTGTGTATGTTTTTATCTGCAAGGAGGGATGCATGCTGTATCCCATTTGTAACAACGGTAATGTCATCGCTTTCAATAAAATCAATCATAGAAAGTGTTGATGTACCAGCATCCACGTAAATCACATCGTTCTTTTCGATAAAAGAAGCAGCAGTTTGACCAATCGCGTCCTTTTCATGAACGTTTTTGAGTGATTTTTCCTGAATTGATAATTCATCATCCAATCGATAGATACGTTTAGCGCCACCATGGACCCGCCGTAACAATCCATTTTTCTCTAATTCATCGAGGTCCCGTCTAATTGTAGATTCAGAGCATTGAAGCGTTTCCATTAATTCTTTTGTTTTAACGATTCCTTTCTGTTTCAGCAGGTCTAATATGGAAGCATGTCTCTCTTCTGTTAACATAATAACCTCCTTTATCTGTATAATACCATCAAAATCGTTCAAAAACAATCAAAATTATTCAATTGTCGTGTGATGTTGTTAGATAGAAGAAGGGAGGGGGGCGTGAAACTGGAGACAATAGAGGGGATAGAAAATAATAGGGTATTAGTTGAATTGGCGAAAGAGTAGAATTGTAACTAAACGAAATCTCCTGTATGTGTATACGCTCAAAAAATTCAAAATTAAAGCTAGGATTTTCAAAGAAATTAGAAATCCTAGCTTTTTTACTTTGATTAATATCTCCATTTAATTGGATTTTATTATCTATTCAACCTATAAGGGTCTAAATCAATCTCAATTTCCTCATCCATCGCTATCTTCGCTGCTAAAGATCCGATATAAGGACCCATCGTCAATCCAGAAGCCCCTAATCCAGTTGCAACAACAACATTTTCGAATTCAGGAATAATACCCAAGTAAGGCTTATTATCTGGACTCATCGGGCGGAAGCCAATCCGGATTTCCTTTACTGTATGATTGACTAAACCTGGTGCAACTTTTAATCCTTCATTTAATACTTCTTGAAGACCTCCCGCAGTCATCCGGTAGTCAAAACCAGTCCCGTCCTCTCGGGTTGCGCCAAAAGCAATGCGTGAATCATCAAAGGGAACAATATAATGGCTACTTTCTTGGGGGAGAACGACAGGGAAATTGGATGTGTCTTCATCGGCAGATAGATGGATGATTTGTCCTCTTTGAGGATTCACATGGATGGAAACACCAATATCCTTCAGCAAATCATTCGTCCAAGCCCCGGCTGCGACAATAATATGATCAGCTTGTATAGCACCTTGTTTGGTTGATACTTTAATTTGGTTGTCGTGTTTTTCTAAACGTATTTGCTCCTCTATTACTTTACCTTTATTTTTCTTCACTCCTCGTACTAAAGCTTCAGCTAATAATCGTCCATCTAAACGGGCAGCTCCGGAAATATAGAGTGCATGTAAGTTATCAGCTAGTGCTGGAAAATATTCTTGTGCCTTTGGAGCCTCTAAAAGTTTAATTTCGCCGATTACTGGAAATGTTTCTCTTTTTTTAGCCACTTTTTCTTCCAGGTTATATAAAACATTTATGTCTTTACTTGTTGCAATTGCCCCGGTTTGTTTATAACCAGTATCTGTTTCTCCGAGTTGATTCAAGGAATGTATCAAGCCAGGATAATACTGGGCACCTCTGCTTGCAATGACAAACCAATCAGGGTCATGATATCTCGAGATCCAAGGACAAATAATTCCTGCACCTGCCAGTGTTGCTTTCCCTTCAAGAGCTTTATCAATTAAAATGACCTCACAGTCATTGCTTTGGGATAAATAAAATGCGGCACAAGCCCCTACAATTCCTGCCCCTATCACTGCAACTTTCATTGTCTGACCTCCTCTTGTTTTTTCTTTCTAATACATGATTTGACATTCCTCCGTAGAATCCCTTTTTAAATCAGGGTAACTATTGTTTTATATTTAAGTAATGGTGCGAAGAAGAGGGGAGAAGCGCACGTGGATTATAACCTGTTTTTAATTTTATAATGAATAGGACAAATGTTATTCTAAAACTACCAGCTGGAGATAAGAGAATTCCTTCTGGCAATGCGTCTAATATTCTCTCTTTTTCCATTATTCTTACCCTTTACAACGTACTACTACCGAGGTAGTTAAATTGTCAATTTATTTTTTGTTTTTTAACAAAAAAATAAATATTTGGTTCGTCATGGATTTTATTTCGGCTTTGAAGCTTCACATGGTCACGTGACAGGACGAAATACTGTCGGATGCATATAATATATTAAGTTTTGTTTAATCCCTCACGATTAAAATCTTCAAATAAAAGTGTTACAATTGAGGAATCGTAATAATAATTGGTTGTGGGGAGCCCCCACGCATTAAAAGGAGGTCACTCTTTGAACGATAAAGTAAATTCAATACACCATGATGTTGGCAAAAGACGACCAAAAAAGACCCGTTTGATAACCTCTCCAATTTTGTTGGCTGCAGCAGCTTATGTTGGGATCAATAAGTATAGGCAAGCAAAGAAATTGAATAAATACATGGAACAAGCAAGAACCAATACAAAACATATAAGAAGAGTCCTCATTTTAGGTGATTCGGTGGCAAAGGGATATGGATCACCGAACGGAGGCATTACAAATTACCTGAAAGAGCATCTTGAAAGTAAATTTGGTGAAGTAAACGTAGAGAATGAAGGGATTGTTCACCTAACTTCGGAAGGCTTGCTTCAAAAGCTGATCAATGAAAAATTGTACGACCAGCAACTGCAAGATTCCAATCTTGTATTTATCAATATTGGAGGAAATGACCTTCTGCAACACTTCCACAAAGATGGCGCACGTGCCGTGTTAAAAAACTTCTTTAAAGTCCGCTCTAATTATATAAAAAACTTACAACATATCATCGAGTACATTGAAGCAATCAATCCAGCCATAACCATCGTCGTGAATAACTTGTACAATTCTTTAGAAAAGGACTATCAATTTTTTGGCTTGACGGGGGTTCTAATCAACTATTGGAATTCAAGCATGAATAAGCTTGCCATTATTCGTGTGAATACGAAAGAACTAGGTAGAAAAAAAGATTTGTGGGCAGATATGGTCCATCCTAATCAAGAAGGATATAAGGAACTCTCTGATTTGATCATTAAGCAAGTGAGTAATGTTTTGGAAGAGGTTTGATTAATTATCCACTTATTGCTTCATAGACAGGCCAAGTTCAATAAATTGTCATTCCATTTCGGTAGGCCATCCTCTTTAAGGTTTATAATATAGATGTAGACATACAACAACTTAAGGAGGAATCATCATGAAAGGTTGGCAGTTTGTAGAAACAAATGAACCGTTAGAATTGGTGGAAAAAGAAGATCCGAAAGTTGAAGCAGGTAAAGTAGTTATCGACACAAAGGTGGCAGGTCTTTGTCACTCGGATGTCGGTGTTTTAAGAGATCCAGGTTGGAAAGAATTACTTGGTGAACTTCCTGTCATTATGGGGCATGAGGTTGCCGGTGTCATCAGTGAAGTTGGTGAAGGTGTAACAGACTACCAAGTTGGTGATAAAGTAGCTGTCTGTCCTACTGGTCCAAGCAAAATGGCTCCAGGTTATGCATATGATGGAGGCTTCGGTACAAAGGTTTTAGCACCGGCTGAAGACTTAGTCCGAATCCCGGAAGGTGTTTCGTTTGCACAAGCAGCAGCTGGTACAGATGCCGGAATGACGTCTTACCATGCAACATTCACTAAAGGTGGAGTAAAAGCAGGCATGACAGTCGGTATGATTGGTATTGGTGGATTGGGTCAGATTGCATTAGAAGCTGCTGTTGCAAAAGGAGCTACTGTATATGCGGTTGATTTGAACCCAAATGCACGTGAATTAGCTAAAAGTTTAGGTGCTGCAGGCACATTTGAAAATGTAAAAGAAATTGCACAATATGAACCAGAGGTCATTATTGATTTTGCTGGTTTTGATGTAACCACTAGAGAAGCACTAGAATCTATTGGTTTCCAAGGTAAAGTAGTCCTTGTCGGTATGGGGAAACTAGAAACAACGATCAATGTCACCTCATTGATCACTAAGCAAGCAACATTGGTTGGAAGTAATGGTGGTACGAAACAAGATATTGAAGAAATCTATGAATTGTTTGCTAGTGGAAAAGTGAATCCTAAAATAACTGAAATAAGTTTTGATGAAATTCCTGAAGGTATTCAGATGCTGGAAGAAAATAAAGTTACAGGTCGTTTAGTAGCGAACATGGAAAAATAAATACTTAGAATTAAACCTAAGAGGTAAGTTTTTTATGCTTCTTAGGTTTTTTTGTGCGAAGAACAGTAAGGAGCGGGGTATCAAGTCCTGCAACTTTAGCAAGGCAAAAATCTCGCCTAGTGATTCCTGCCTAAAAAAATTTATGCTAGATTTACTAGACTTTAACTAGATTTCAATATTAGTTAGTTATACTCAAATTGTAGTTGAAATTTGAGAGGAGAGGTTAATTTGTTCAACAATCTTGGTAAAAAACTTGGTGTAGTTGCACTAAGTGCAGGGCTCGTACTTTCTGGTTTAAGTTTAGGGGCGGTCGATGCCAAGCCAGAACATGCTCGAAACAAGGGGAATAATAAAAAAGTAGAAAATGTCATTTATATGATTCCGGATGGATTCAGCTCTGACTACGCAAGTAACTATCGCGTTTATAAAGGGGAAGACGCGGTTTGGGATGCGCATTTAAAAGGGATGTTCACTACATATTCAGCTAACTCTGATATCACAGACTCCGCTGCAGCAGGTACAGCAATGGCCACTGGAAATAAAACAAATAATGGTGTAGTTGGTCTAGATCCTGAGGGAAATGAGCTTCAAACGATTCTTGAGGCAGCCCAAGAAAACGGGAAAGCATCTGGTCTAGTCGCAACATCTACCATTACACATGCAACACCAGCGTCTTTCGCTTCTCATGTAGAAAGCCGTAATAATGAAACTAAAATTGCGGAACAGTATCTTGCTAATCAAGTAGATGTGATACTTGGTGGAGGTAAAGACAATTTCTTACCAGCCTCTAAAGGTGGAAATCAAGAGGAGCTTGATTTGATCAAACAAGCAGAAGAACAAGGTTATGAATTTGTTGAAACTCGAGATGAATTACTAGAAAACAAGGATATCAAACTTAGAAAAGGTGAAAAACTGTTAGGATTATTTGCAGATGGTGCTCTAGCTCCGGAACTTCACCGTGGTGAAACGGAAGAGCCAAGCCTTGCAGAAATGACCGAAGTTGCTATTGATATTTTAGAAGAAAACAAAAAAGGATTTTTCTTAGTAGTTGAAGGCAGCCAAATCGACTGGGCAGGACATGCGAATGATGCTGGTTATGCGATGTCAGATGTTGCAGCATTTGAAGAGGCAGTGGAGGAAGCGATTGAATTTGCCGAAGAAGATGGTAAAACGCTTGTAGTCGTTGCTGGTGACCACGATACTGGTGGAATGACGACTGGTTCCAAAGGATCCATGGAGCTCAATGCAGCTGTTTTACAAGATGTAACGGCTACAGGTGATTTTATGGCTGCTCAATTGAATGAAGATCGTTCCAACGTACGTGAAGTTCTTGCGAAATATACTGGATTTGACTTGACGAATGAAGAGGTTCAAGCGATTCAAGATGCGAGCAATGCAGCTTTCGCAATCAACACGGTAGTGAGTGATCGCGCGAATATCGGATGGACAAGCACGAACCATACAGGAGCAGACATCCCTGTTTATGCATATGGTCCACAAGCAGAGAAGTTTGTTGGATTTCTGGATAACACAGATCTTCCAAAAATTATGGCTAAGGCGATGAAGCTAAAGTAAGCATTTGAGTTAACGGTACAATAAAAGAGATTCCCCCGAGACATGGTATGAGCCTGTTCGGGGGAATTTTTTTAGATAAGAACTATATTACACACTTTCACATTCTCCTTCTTCTTCTTTGCAACATCCATGCCTCGAGTCCGCCTGAGCCGAAGATTACCCCAAAAACAATAAATATTAGTCCAATAAAATGAGATAATAAAATGGCCTCATTCAGGAATAGAGCTGCTCCCATAATAGAAAAGAATGTATTCAAGTTCAAAAATATGGATGTTTCTGCTGGTCCTAGTCTGCTGATGGCATGATTATACGCCATATGACCAACTCCAGTAGCAATTAAAGCAGAAAATAGGAAGATGAGCCACACTGTATAGTCAGCTTGCTTTAGAGAGGCTATTCCATTTGGTTCTTGCAATAAACTTATAAAGAATAGAGCGACAGAGCCAACGACTAACATGTAGCCTGTCAACAATCTGGAATCCATGGTTTCTGCTGCCCGCTTGATCACTATAAAACTAAGAGTTTGAGAAACTATTGATAATAATATGTAGAAATCTCCTAGATTGATTGTCATGATACCTCCGCTGCCAGCTAAAACAGTGAAGCTCACTCCAATAAATCCAAGGATAAAACCTGCGAATTGGAGACGCGATGGTTTTCGTTTTAAGATGATTGTGGCAAAAATGACTGTCAATACCGGACCCATTCCCAGAATCAGTCCCGTGTTCGTGGCACTGGTCAACGTCAAACCAGCTGCTAAAAAGTAATGATGGAGGACGACGCTGAACACTGCACCCCCCATTATAAAATACCATTCTTTCTTTTTGGGCAGCCGTAATGCTTTTGTGACTGCTAAAATTAACATGACAGTTACTCCAGCTGTAAAAATACGAAGAGAAGTAATGGTAATTGGCATAAAGTTTTCTACAATCACTTTAAGCGCGGAGACATTTATCCCCCATATAAGCATGACAAATAAAACGATGAGATAAATAACACGAGGATTTTTGTTCAATATTATTTGCACCCCCCGGTTTATGATGAAAACAGCAATTAAGATGTTCAAATATGTTATATGCTATTCTATCATAGTTGCTGTTATTCTTGAGTTTCTATGAACCGAGAGTCACAACCTTTAAGAACAACTAAAATCCCGAGTAACAAATACTCGGGATTCTTTCACTTTATTTCTTAATCACACCACAAGCAACCCGTTCTCCGGAATTTCCTGCAGGGTCCGTTTTATAATCATCTGCTTTAGAGTGGATCATTAAAGAAGTTCCACCCTCTTTTAAGAGCGAATTTTCCTTACCTTTTTCCAATGTAACCATCTCTGCCAGTACAGTTGCTGATACAGTTCCTTGTTCTGTTACTTCAATATTCGGAAGGTCTCCAGCATGAGGTCCTTCTGGGTTCTCAAATCCGTGCTTTGCATTTGTCGGATTAAAATGGCTGCCTGCTGATTCGAATGTAGGTGGTTCACATAGCCCTTTCTCATGAATATGGAATCCATGGACACCTGGCGATAGGTTGGAAGCTTCCAAATTAATGCTCACACCATCCGATTTTTGTTCCAGTTTCGCTTCCCCGATTGTTTCTCCTTTGGTATTGATTAACGGAACCGTAAGCGATGAAGCTGATTCCTTCATAATGTCAGTAGATACTTCAACGCTTGATTCATCCACTGCATATGTATCTTGATCATTTTCTGTACCTATTGCTTGGTATGCGATAAAAATCAAAAGCCCAAGAGAAAGGAACAGTATAATTAATTTTTTCATGTTTATACCTCCATTGAATTATATTTAAGCATTCACATTATTTACATGAAAGTGATGAAGTAAACATTGAAGGGAAAATGAATTTTTCTTGTTAAAGGCACTATAATTACTGGTTGTTATGAGATAATAGATAAGAGGTATATACAGATACATGTAACTAATCAAAATAGGATAGGTGAGGGATGTAGATGAAAAAGCAACTAATGGACATGTTGGAAAGTCGTAAAGATGAAATGATTGAAATCCGTCGTTACTTACATGAAAATCCGGAACTATCTTTTAAAGAAGAAAAGACAGCACAATATATTGCTGACTTTTATGAAGGAAAAGATGTGGAGTTACATACCAATGTGGGGAACGGATATGGAATCATCGTTACCATCCAAGGTGGCAAGCCTGGTAAAACAATTGCACTCCGAGCTGATTTCGATGCACTGCCGATTCAAGAAGAAACGGATGTACCATTTAAATCGAAAAATGATGGAGTCATGCATGCTTGTGGCCATGATGCTCATACTGCTTACTTGCTCGTTCTTGCCGATTGTCTCATCCAATTGAAGGATTCCTTATCTGGAACGGTTAAAATCATCCATCAGCATGCAGAGGAAACTCCACCCGGCGGAGCAAAAAGCATAATGGAATCCGGTCTGTTGGATGATGTTGAGAATGTTTATGGGGTCCATTTTTTTCCCTTTCACCCAACTGGTGTAGTCAGTTATCGAAGTGAATATGCTATGGCAGGCAGGTCATTTTTCAAGCTGACGATTCAAGGTAAAGGTGGACATGGATCTTCGCCACATTTAGCAAATGATAGCATTGTAGCGGGGTCACACTTTGTGACAGCAATCCAAACGGTTATCAGTCGCCGGATTAATCCTTTTGAGATGGGTGTTATTACGATTGGCTCTTTTGACGGAAAGGGAACGTTCAACGTAATCAAAGATAGTGTGGTGCTGGAAGGTGATGTTCGCTATATGACATCGAAGACACAGCAAGTCATTCAAGAGGAAGTGGAGCGGATTGTGAAAGGTATCGAAGCTCAATTTGGTGTGACATGCGAGTTGGAGTATGTTCCTGATTATCCGCCGCTATACAATGACCCGGAAGTGACGGCTCATGTGGTTGCTACGTTAGAGAATTCCGATGCTCCGGAGATTAAGGAAGTTAAGGAATTCCAAATGCTTTCTGGTTCTGAAGACTTTGCTTATTATCTTGAAAAAATACCCGGCTGTTTCTTTTACGTAGGTTGTAAACCAAAAGGGGTGGAGGATGCTTATTTCAATCATCATCCGAAGTTCGATATTGATGAGGATTGTATGCTTGTTGCGGCTAAAGCGGTTGGAGAAATCGTTTGTAGTTGAATAAAAGAATAGTTACCACTTTAAAGGTCTCCGGAGACAAGGTATGTCCATTCTCGGGAGACTTTTTTATTGGAAGGAACTCGCTGGTAGCAAGGCTTTCCCAATGATGATATTTATTCAACTCCTTATTATCTGAAAAATACCCTTGACATACTGTGAACCTGACAGTTAAACTGTGTATAAAGATATACACACTATAACACCTGAAGTGGAGGAGATCACATCGTGAAGGAAACAATGCAAACGGTATTGCACTTAGCAAAACCGGAACTGAAAGTATCAAAGGGAAACTTTATCAATTTGTTGCTGTTTTTTACAATTTATACGGTTCTTATTATTATGGGTTTTGACCTTCTGGGTAATAGTAAATTTGCTATCTTAGACCTGTTATTCATTTTGCTATTTTTCTTTGGGCCTACTTGGTTTAAAGCAAAAGGCTTTCAATATCAAAAGATAAGCGGCGGCATGTGGGGCTCTCCTGCGGTTGTCATGAATTTACATTTACCGATAAATGGAAAGATTATTGTTTGGAAAACAATCTTCATCTATTTCCTGAGCTCAATCCCTTTTCAATTATACATGTTGCTGATGGTATACCTTTTTAATCCGGATATAAGGGGAGTATTGGAACCTGGCAGTTATATTGCTTTTGCACTGATTTGGTTATCATTTGGAATTTATGGAGGTTTAGCGGCGCTTTCCCTGGAAGTGGTAGTATACAAAATACCATCAGGTAAAATGATTTCCGTTTTATCCGTTCTACTTGTCATTTTAGGAATCGCTGTCATTTTGTTTTTCCCATATATCTTCGAGAACAGCATCGTAGGTTGGAGTGCAATCTTGGCTGATCGATGGAGTATTGCTTCAGGAATCATTTCTATTTTATTGGCGATTGTGGGGCTACGTTATTGGAGCAATAAAATGACAGAACACTTATATGAGGTAGACTATCTCTAATGGAAAGGAGCGTATTTCTTTGCTTCCTATAAAATTATCAAAGGATTCAAGAGAACCAATCTATCATCAGATTGTCAATCAAATAAAGGCATTGATTGCCGGTGGTCATATAGCTGCGGGATCAGCACTTCCCTCTATTCGGGCATTATCCAAGCAACTGGAAATCAGCAGTATTACAACAAGGAGGGCATATCAAGATTTGGAGGCACAGGGCTTTATTCAAACGCTACAAGGTAAAGGTACGTTTGTTGCAGACATATCAGAAGGAAAAAAGAAGAAGGTTAAAGTATCTACTGTAAGAAAAATAATGGAAAACGCTGTAGAGACTGCTCTTAGTTTTGACTATAGCATCGAGGAAATCGAAGAAATCATCCAAGATATTTTAGCTTCTCATTCAAAAGAGAAAGGGGATAACAACTAGTGGAACCCATATTGACCATCTCAAACCTGGAAAAAACTATCGAAGAATTTCATCTGGGACCTATCGATATTTCTTTTGAAAAAGGAACAATTACTGCGCTTGTAGGGAATAACGGATCTGGGAAAAGTACACTGTTGAAATCGATAATGAATCTGGTTCAATTAGACCGTGGATTAATAAAGTTGGACCATATATCGATAAACGGGGAAGATGAAAGCTGGAAAAAACTTATTGCCTATCAACCGCAGACGGTTGTCGGCTGGGATCCTTTTACGGGGACGACTTTGAAGAAGTTGATCGCTCCATTATATCCGCACTGGGATGAAGGATTATTCCATAAAATGGTGAAACTATTCGATATCCCATTGGATAAGAAATTTGGTAAGCTCTCACAAGGTGTGCAACAAAAACTTAATTTAGCGCTTACCATCCCTAGGAATGCTCCATTATTAATTTTAGATGAACCAACATCGTTTATGGATATTCCTTCTAAGAAGATTTTAATGGATCTGCTCGTAGATTGGATGGAAGAAGAGAACCGGACATTAATTATAGCGAGCCACCAAGTGGAAGATATTAGAAAACTTGCTGACTTTCTTTTTGTACTCCATAACGGGAAAATGATCGGTAATTTTGAGAAAGAAGAACTCATGGAAAAATATGCCCGCTATTGGTTCGGTGATTCACTTCCTGCTATTACCATTCCTGGAGAAGTTGTACGTGAGGATGGCTATATCATTTCCTGTAAACCTAGGGATACGGAAACTTATTTGAAAGAAAATAAAATCGAGTGGCGGCATCGCAGTTCTTTAGAGTTAGAGGATATCATTACTATACTATTAACTCCAAAACAGCAGAATACTGAAGGAGAATTAACTCTTAAGTAATTCGCTTATCGTCAGTATTGAATCGTTCCTCTATATTTGAGATACTTATTTTGTAAATAGCAATTGAAGGAAAACATATGAAGATATCAATTAGAATGGTCTGGAGGAGAGTACATGAGTAAGGTAAAAAAGGCGATCATCCCAGCTGCAGGATTAGGAACGAGATTCTTGCCTGTTACGAAAGCAATGCCGAAAGAGATGTTGCCGATCGTGGATAAACCGACGATCCAATACATTGTAGAAGAAGCAATTGCTTCTGGAATTGAAGATATCATTATTGTAACGGGTAAGGGGAAACGTGCGATTGAGGACCACTTCGACCATAATTACGAGCTAGAACAAACCTTGTTAAATAAAGAAAAATTTGATTTGCTGGAGAAAGTGAACCAAGCTTCCAACATTGAACTGCATTATATCCGCCAGAAAGAACCCAAGGGCTTAGGACACGCCGTATGGTGCGCAAGAAAGTTTATTGGTAATGAGCCATTTGCTGTATTGCTTGGTGATGATATTGTAGAAGCCGATACTCCAGGTTTAAAACAATTAATCGATCAATTTGATGAAAAGCAAAGTTCCATTGTTGGTGTGCAAACGGTCGGTGAGCATGAAACCCATCGTTATGGTATCGTCGATCCAAGTACGAAGGAAGACAGGCTCTACGAAGTGAATCACTTTGTGGAGAAACCAAAACCTGGAACAGCTCCGTCAAATTTAGCAATCATGGGTCGGTACATATTCACCCCTGAAATATTTAATCACCTGGATAAACAGCATATTGGTGCACAGGGAGAAATCCAACTTACCGATGCTATTCAAATGCTGAATGAAGAGCAAAAAGTTTATGCTTATGATTTCCAAGGTACACGCCATGACGTTGGAGATGTGATGGGCTTTTTGAAGACAACGGTGGAAATGGCTTTAGAAAATGAGGAATTAAAGCACGAGTTTTATGAGTTTTTAGAGAGAAAAGTGAGAGATATGAAATAAATTGGTGGCCCACTATTATCACCAAGAGGAGCAGCTATCTTTTTACGTAGCTGCTTTTATTCTTGTTCTTAAGAAGTTGTGTCTCACTCTCGAATATTGAAAACTAGCAGTGCCTCTGATAACATGAAGAGTTATGATATGTATTTATAAATAGAAAAGGGGAATAAGCGGTTTGGACGATGCACAGAAAAAATCTAACTTTTTTAAGGACACTTTACCAGGAATTATCCTTTGTCTGTTTATTATGCTATTAGGTATGGTTGGTGCCGACTTGATTGGTGAGGTGCTCAAAGGGATTGGAATATTAGAAGCAGACAGCAAATCTCCTGTTTCTGGAATATTTGTTGCTATACTGCTTGGAATTATTGTACGAAATTTAATAAAAGTCCCAGGTTTGTTTTCAAAAGGAATCTCTTTTTCTATGAAGTATTTATTGAGGGCCGGTATTATATTACTCGGTCTTCGGTTAAGTTTGATGGAGGCTTTAAAGCTAGGTGCAATTGGAATTCCGCTTATTGCTGTATGTATTACGGTCGGTCTAGGTATTACGTTATTTTTGACTCATAAGATGAATCAATCCATGAGGTTAGGAACGTTAATAGCGAGTGGTACGGGAATATGTGGAGTCAGTGCAATCATGGCTACGTCTCCAGTAATCAAGGCGAAGGAAAATGAAATCTCTTATGCGGTAGCCAACATCACCATATTTGGTTTGACTGGAATGCTGATTTATCCTTTTCTTGCAAATTTTTTATTTGCAGATGATCCGATTAAAGCAGGATTATTTTTAGGAACTGCCATTCATGACACAGCTCAGGTGACAGGAGCAGCTTTAATATATGACCAGATGTTTCAATCACAGGCAGTGGTTGAAGCGGCTACGGTAACGAAGCTTACGAGAAATTTGTTCATCATTGTAATCATTCCATTAGTATCCTATATGTTTTTAGCGAAATCGAAGGGGAATAAAGTGGATAGGGACAATACAGTCAGTTTACCAAAATGGTATACTTTTATCCCATTGTTTGTAATTGGGTTTCTACTTCTTTCTGTTCTCCGGACGATAGGTGATGCAACATTGGTTGCGTCAGGTAACGCATTTGGAATTATTGGAGAAGATACCTGGTATGCCTTATATACTGAACTAAGCTCATTTGGAACCACCTACCTACTAGGTATGGCGATGGCTGGAGTCGGGCTTACCACTGACTTTAAGATGTTTAAAGGACTTGGGCTGAAGCCGTTTTATATTGGGTTTGTCGCGGCAGTTTCGGTAGGTTTGGCAAGTCTGGTGCTGATCGCAATGTTTGGTGGATTAATAAATATGTAATGATTTAAGAATAAAACCTTGTCTGGAAAATATATTTCAGATGAGGTTTTTTATTTCGTGTTAATTGTCCTCTATAAGTCACTGCATGTACAATTGTTGTTGTAGAAAAAATTCACCTGTGTTAAAATAGTTTTACCTTATCTGAATAATCTATTTTTGACCTATATTCGGAAAAGTGTATTTTATTTTTGCGTTCTATAATCTTTACTCACCTCTACCTTTCTTACACCAAGAAATGAAAGCGTGTTCAATGTTGGTTATTCAATAACTTCTTCAGCACACCTATGATTCCACTGACATTTAAAGAAGTTTAATTAATAGTAGTAAATATAAAAATATAGCAAAGGGGAGTCATGAATGTTGAAAAAGAGACTGTTGTTTCTGCTTGTAATGGTAAGTTTGTTAGTTCTCGCTGCATGTGGCGGTGGGGGAAAGAACATTGCGATTGGACCACCTGCTAGTGAAACAAATTCAGCCTCCAAATTAATTCTAGAGGCATATGGAATAGGGGAGGATGACTACACAGCTTATCAAGAGGGTTTTGGTGATGCGGCGGATGGAGTGCAGGATGGAAACATCGATGTATCCATCGGAATTCTAGGATTGCCTGCCGGAAGTATTGAGAGTTTGCAAGCTTCTGCTGGAGATGTAAAATTGCTCGGATTATCCGATGAAGCAATCGCACATATTGAAGAAAATAGTGGTTATCGTCGTTATACGATACCAAATGGGACCTATGACTTCATGGATTCAGATGTGGAGACGGTAACTGCTTATGCGATCTTGATGGCAAGTACAGACACGATTTCTGAAGAACTCGGATATGAACTTGCTAAGAGCATGGTAGAGAATGCAAATGAAAATACCCATGCTCAATCTGCCCATATGACATTGGAAAATGCACTAAATGGAGCAGAGGGCCTGCCGATCCACCCGGGAGCAAAGCGTTACTATGAAGAACAAGGATTAACGATTGATAACCCGGTGGCTGAGTTGAATGTATCTGAAGAAAAATCTGAACTTATCTTAGGAACGGGAAGTCAAGGAGGTACTTATTATCCACTTGGCGGAGAGATGGCCAATATTTGGAATAACCATATTGATGGTATAAATATCACCAACACAGAAACTGGTGCTTCAATCGAGAACATGGTAGGTATACGCGATGGAAACATTGATTTAGGGATGACGGTACATGTTCCTGCTCAAGCCGCTGTGAATGGGGAAGGTGATTTTGAAGGAGAAGCGGTGGAGAATGCTGCATTTATTGGGCACATCTATCCGGAAGTTATTCAGATTATCACTCGCGAAAATACAGGAATTGAGAGTATGGATGATTTAGCAAAATAATTACGGTTAAGGGATCTTAAATTTATTAGATCCCTTTCCTACTATTAAACTCTTATTTTTAGAGGAATTTGATTAACAACTTATAGTACTAATAAAGGAAGTGTTGGAATGAATGAAAACAAGGAGCTGAATACTACCGAAATATTAGAGAAATATAGTCAAGAAGAAAACTATCGGAAGAAAATTGGCCGGTGGGCTTGGGTAGTAACATTTTTAGGTGTTTCTTTAACCCTTTTTCATCTTTATACAGGTTACTTCGGTACACTTCCTTCCCAAATGCAGGGTGCTGTTCATTTAGGTACAGCTTTAGGTATTATATTTTTACTATTTCCTGCAAAGAAAGGTTGGCATAAAAAACAAAAGACAGTACCATGGTATGATGTTATTTTAGCATTTACAGCAATGTATGTGACCTATCATAAAATTATTTTCTTTGATTCAATTTTACAGAGTAGAATTTCCGGTTACAGCACCATGGATGTGATCATTTCAGTACTCGGAATTTTGTTATTGTTGGAGGCGACAAGAAGAACAGTAGGTGTTCCGATTGTAATTGTTGCATCAATTACGTTGCTCTATGCTTTATTCGGTAATTTTGTTCCTACGCAAATCCTATCTCATCCAGGGTTTGCTTTCGAAAGACTTGCTACTGATATTTGGTATAAGGAAAGTGGTGTGTTCGGCACACCGATACAAATCTCTGCAAAGTTTATTTTTCTATTCCTGTTTTTCGGAGTAATTCTTGTGAATACTAAAATCGGGGAGTTTTTTAATAACCTTGCGTTTGCACTTACAGGAAGATTTACTGGTGGAACGGCTAAAGCTGCGGTTACTGCTAGTGCATTGCAAGGAATGGTGTCTGGAAGTTCAGTAGGTAATACAGTTGCCTCCGGATCTTTCACCATTCCGATGATGAAAAAGTCAGGATTTAAACCTGAATTCGCAGCGGCAACAGAAGCATCGGCATCTACAGGTGGACAAATTATGCCACCACTAATGGGGGCAGCCGCATTTATCATGATGGAGTATTTAGGTGTATCCTACGCGACCATTATGCTGTCCGCAATTATTCCAGCCATTCTTTATTTTACTGGTATCTTTATCGGAACTCATTTTGAAGCAAAAAAATTAAAAATATACGGTTTGCCTAAAGCAGATTTGCCAAGTTTCCGGAAACTTATGGCTCAAAATTGGTATATGCTCTTACCGGTTGTGATTATAATCGGGACGATTATGATAGGTTTTACCCCGCAAAGAGCCGCAATCATGGGGATTGCTGGAGCCTTTATCGTCAGTTTTATTGATAAAGAGTCACGAATGAACCTGAAGAAGCTTATATATGTTCTTGAACAAGGGGCACGTGTAGCTTTGGCGGTAATTGCAGCGGTTGGTACAGCTGGCATTATTGCAGGGGTAGTCAGTATCACCGGTCTTGGTGCAAAGTTCGCCTCTGGAATTATAGCACTGTCCGGGGGGATATTGATATTCGCCTTATTCTTTACGATGATTGCATGCCTTGTTCTTGGAATGGGGTTGCCGACAACAGCGAATTATGTGGTTACAGCGACGGTTGCAGCTCCTGTACTGATCAATGAATTCGGTATCGCTCCTATCGCTGCACATATGTTTGTATTCTATTTTGGAATTGCAGCGGATATTACACCACCTGTTTGTCTTGCGGCATATGCCGGAGCGGGGATTGCGAGAGCTAATCCGTTCAAAAGTGGAGTCATTGCTGTTAAGTTGGCAATCGCTGCATTTATCGTACCGTATATATTTGTATACAATGAAATACTCGTATTAGTAAATGTAGAGGTGATTCCACTAATTATAGGATTAATAACTGCGCTTCTCGGAATGATGGCTGTCAGCAGTTCTGTAATTGGCCACTTCATGCGGGATTCTTATCTTTGGGAAAGACTTATTTTATTTGCTGCCGGAATTATCCTGATTATTCCAGATTTCGTAAGTAGTGCAATAGGTGCTCTACTTGTTCTCGGTATTTACTTTATTCAAAAAAGAAGAGACGATGATTCAGGGAACATGGAAATGAAGGCAACGGTTTAATTTTTATACAACGAAACAAACACACAGGAAACAACGATTCTGTGTGTTTGTTTACTTATCATATGGTGTTTGGTGTCCATGTTCAAGAATTGCAGTATTTATTAATTTCCTCCATACTCAGCGAATTGTTTAAACATATTCTCATTTTCTATCAGTCCACAAACGCCACATTGAATTCTGAATTTTGGTCCGTTATATGGATGATGAAATGATTCTGTATTTCCATCCGTATATTCCGTCAGGACTTCTCCGGTTGTAGCGTCGAGCTTAACAGGGGTGGCCACTTGCTCAATGATATTAAAGCGTGATCTGTTTGTTTTGCAACTTGGACAACGATACGGTTTATTCACTTAAAAACCTCCTTTATCATGATTCCAATAAAGTATTTTAATAAAAGCTTTATCGTTATTTTGGTTTCATGTATACGTTATTATTCATTTTATTAGATTCAGCTATCCATGTTTAAGTTATTGGAAATGCTGGTTTAATAGTCACCTTGAACAATCCGGATTAAATATCAAATTGTTTTGCTTATATTACAAAAATGTGACATTTAAATAATTTTAGCTTTGACGTTGTTATTTATTCCAAAGGGATGCCTTTACACGTATAGGTATCCTTTTTCTTGTGCCAGGAAAATTGCACATGTTTCATGCGTTCAACAAGGCCAAATAGGGAGGGGGGGACAAGGAGTCCGATATACCATTCATCAAAACAAGGAGGATGTTAAAATGAGTAATAACAAAGAACTATGGTTTGAAGGTGCTGGAAGAAAACTTGATCCTGGCTTGGTGGAACAATTACGTAACAGCTCAAATGGGGATCGAAATGAAATTCCAATTATCGTATACCTGAAAGGGAATTGCGACGAAGAAAAACGAAATGACCTTCTGCAAAGATGTAATGACGCCTCCCATAATCATCTTAGTAGGGAATTACACAGTATAAATGGAATGAAGGGATATCTAACACCAGAGAAAATAAAACAAATTAAAGAACATGAAGCGGTAGAACGAATATTTTATGATCGGATGGTCACCTCTTTCCTTGATATTGCATCTGATCAAATCGGTGCAATTCAAGTTCAGGAAGAATTAGGTTTTTCCGGGGAAGGAGTCACCATAGCGGTTATTGATACAGGTATCTCCCCGCATGAAGACGTGACTCAGCCATCAAATAGAATGATAGCTTTCCATGATTTTGTTAACGGAGAGAACGAACCATATGATGATAATGGTCATGGGACGCATTGTGCAGGGATTGCAGCAGGCAGTGGCAGTTTTGCAGATGGCAAATATATTGGTGCTGCACCTGGAGCTTCGATTGTCGGTTTGAAAGTTTTAGATGAGCAGGGTAGTGGCAGACTCTCAACGATAATCGAAGCGTTGGAATGGTGCATCGAGCATAAAGAAGAGCATGAGATTCGAATTATCTCCCTTTCGCTTGGAGCACCGGCCTACGAGTCCTTCCGAGATGATCCTTTGGCTCAAGCAACTCAAATGGCATGGCATAATGGAATTGTCGTATGTGCAGCGGCAGGAAATAGCGGTCCGCAACAACAAACAATCAGTACTCCTGCGATTGATCCTTTTATTATTACGGTTGGATCAACAGATGACTTAAATACAGTAGACCGTTCAGACGATCATATAGCGGATTATTCGAGTAGAGGGCCGTCCATTGACTCGTTTGTAAAGCCCGATATTTATGCACCTGGCACAAATATCATCTCGTTGTTGGCACCTGGGTCAAGGTTGGAATCCGAACTGCCAGACCAGATCATTGATGAAAAATATATTCAATTATCAGGAACTTCAATGGCTACACCTATATGTGCGGGAGTCATCGCTCTCATGTTGGAAGCCAATCCAAATCTTAGCCCAAATGATGTAAAAAGCATCCTTAAGGCGACTGCCCAGTCAACATTAGATGATGTGTGGGGATATGTAGAAGCGGGTAGTGCAGTGGAGATGGCACAACACTATCAATTACCGAGCTCGACTAAAGTAGCGCAGGAAAGTTAAGCACATGGCAGGGGAGAGCCGGTGGTTCTCCCTAAAGTTTTGCAAAGAATAGTGGGTAACTAAAAAAAGTGAAGACATGAATGAGAAAAAGAGGATGAACAGTACTCTATGCATGGAGAATGTGGGCGGTTAAAAGATTATGGTTATGTATCCGTTCCCCTAAAGGATATGAGGGAACGGGACTTACTGGTGGATGGAAGATGATTTTTATAATCATATAAAATTGTCTCTACTCCCCCTGTAAATATTTATTTTCAAGATGTTTCTTTATCCTTGCAATCAAGTGCATGTTGTTCCTTTAACCTATTTGTAAATTCCCAAAATCCACATGTGTCGTTAATATCATATTTTCTTACAATTTCAATGACTTTTATTTTCAGCTCTTGATAAAGATCATGTTGTTCTTGAGGAGAAGTTTGTCTCAGAGAGGCTTTGATTTTTGGCTCGAATAAATTAAGAACAATTTCCAGTGATTTGATATCATTATGCTTCTGGACTTTTTTGGTTAGTTCGATGAGTCGAGTCATGAAATATCCCTCCTTAATTTATTGATGGTGTCTGTCAGATCCCTTGAATGCTTTTCCAAGCGCTCCATCCTAACTTCATAACGGATTAGCAGGATTAAGGTTACGACCAAAGGGAAACCAACATTTTCCAGTAACGGAATCAGACTGGTAAGCGTATAGAATTCAGCCATGTTCTCCCTCCTCTGCCATTAATTTTTGTTTCAAAATTTCCAAGGCTTTGTTCCTTGTTTTTGAAATGGACTGCTGGGAGACCCCGTCTTTAGCTGCGATTTCAGTATCTGACATATTCAGCAGATAAGATGCGGTTAAAATGTGTTTTTGCCGGGGTGTAAGAGATAAGATCGCTTGATAAAGTGCTGGATCTTCAATATGTGCTTCCAAGTCTAAGCTGTTTTTCAAAGCTTGGTCTAAAGGAGATGTGTCACCATTTTTAATGATATCTACTAGAGATGGACTTGGCGTCTCTTCTTCATTAATGGGCTGGTCCAAGATAAGCGGTTGCCTGTTTCTGTACAGGTTGATTTTTTGATCATAACGGATGGCATGCCTTCTTAATTCATTAGAGAGTTGACTGATTAATCTCAGTTCAGCAAAGTGTTCCTGGAATGCTCGGTCCAAAGCCTTATTAGCATCAGATGTTGGGTAACGGATGGATTGATTCAGCAGCGAATAATTTTCCTTTTTCAGCAAGAACGACTGCAATAAATAATTTTGGAAAATCAATTCATTTTCAGCGATAAATTTCTTTGCCCAAGTGTATTCACTCTGATCTTTTTCAGAAATTTTATCTTTCTCCATCCTTTCTTTCCTCCCTTCAACTTATAAAGGCAAAATAGCTACCTATAATACAACCTGTTTTTACTAGATTATATTAAATATTTACAATTATTACTATTTATACTAAAAATAGTGATTATTGACGAATGGAGGTAAAAATCAGGATGTTTAGTGGCTGAACGGATCTCATAGGGAGATTATAACTGGGTTTTTCATCCTGAAAAAGTAGAGAAAAATGTAATATTTAGTAAGTGTGTTCGACAAACAGGTTGAAAGAACTGGGTATATAGTTGCGCGAAATTTTACAATTCAATAAGAATAAAAGGCTGTTTTGGTTTTAAAATATATCCAGATTTGCGTTAGATGCCATTCAGGTTGTTTAAAAAGGAATAACATTCAGTAATAACGACCGTGCTGCTTCGTTGATGATGTTAGGAAAGATTTACAGAGCCTATGTTCTAATGGTATTTATTTCAAGTTTATGTGCGAAACATGGGAAAAATGCTTACAGGAGGGATTTTATTAGGAAAAAACTGGGGTGGCAGAATTTGAAGTTTTTACGATAATTCTATTCCGTAAACAAACTATATCGTAATGAAAATTAATGCTATATTTATAGTAAAAGAAAATTCAAAAAATAATTTGAGGTGAAGGAATATGAACACAGTCTTTATTGCGGGACACTCTAGATTCCCTTCTGGAATGGCAGCGAAAAATATTTATGAAACACTGACAATCACTGCTGAAATAGATAAAAAATATGGTGTGATTGTGACCGCGAGTTGTACCTTGGCAACAGAGCATGGACGGGACTTTATCCAACATTTGCTGAAAGGACATAGTTTACAAGATGGGATCGACAAGCCTGTTCAAATGATAAAAGAACATTATCTTGGAAAAGCGGGTAACGCACTGGCTTCCGCATTGAAAGACTTGTACAAGCAGTACGAAAATATGAGGTAAACGTCATTCATTTGCAGAGAACCCTTCCATGGTGAAAATACCTGTAAAAAGAATGATAACAGGTACCTTTTCTTAGAATGAAAAGATACCTGTTGTTGATTTAATGTTTGACGGTTTCAGCGCTCCAAGCAGGCAGCATTTTATTAAGTGGTTTATCTTTCCGATAGCCCAATATATATTCTGCTTGCATAATGGTATGGATTTCTCTTGTACCTTCATAGATAACCGGTGCTTTTGAGTTTCGTAAATATCTTTCGACCGGGTATTCATCTGAATAACCGTATGCACCATGGATCTGCACCGCATCATCTGCAGCCTGGTTGGCAAAGTCGCAAGCTTGCCATTTCGCGAGGGAAGTTTCCCGGGTGTTGCGTTTTCCTTGATTTTTTAATTCGCCAGCACGATAAACGAGAAGTCTGCTCATTTGGAGTCCCGCTTCCATCTTGGCGATCATTTGTTGCACGAGCTGGTGTTTGCCGATTTCTTTACCAAATGTCTCCCTTTCATGGCAATAGTTTACACTTGCTTCAAGACACGCCATAATTTGTCCAACTGCACCAGCTGCTACAGTGAAACGTCCGTTGTCCAACGCAGACATGGCAATCTTGAAGCCTTCACCTTCTTCACCAAGCAAGTTTTCCTTTGGTACTTTTACATTATCAAAAAATATCTCACCGGTATTACCAGAACGGATACCTAATTTTCCTTTAATCGCTTTTGATGAAAAACCTTCCCATGTGCGCTCTACGATAAAGGCGGATATTCCTTTATGCTTTTCCGATTTGCTGCCTGTGTATGCGAATACAAGGAAGTGGTCGGCTACATCACAGAGCGAAATCCATGTCTTTTGTCCGTTTAAAATGTATTGATCACCACTTTTGACTGCAGTCGTTTCCATCGAAGCAACGTCTGAGCCTGCTCCAGGTTCAGTAAGACCAAATGCACCAATCTTTTCACCCTTAGCTTGAGGTACGAGGTATTTTTGCTTTTGTTCCTCAGTACCCCATTGTAGTAACGTCATACTATTTAAGCCGGTATGAACGGATACAGCCGTGCGGAATGCTGTATCTCCTCGCTCCAGCTCTTCACATACAATGGCAAGTGAATTATAATCCATGCCACTACCGCCATATTCCTCTGGGATGCATACTCCCATTAAGCCTAAATCTGCTAATTTATCAAACAGGCTTGGTTCAAATTTCCCTTCGCGGTCCCACTCCGCGATATACGGCATAATTTCCTTATCGGTAAAATCCCTTACTGCTTTACGTAGCATTTTTTGTTCCTCTGAGAATTCGAAGTTCATTTGTTCATCTCTCCTTGGTTTATTGTTTTATTCTCCATTTAACTTCTTCATTATGTTCACCGGCCTCCGGTGGGGGATGTCGGTATGTTACCGGTGTCCGCGCTAACTTTAATGGACTGCCAATCATGTTGACTCGTCCGGCGGTGGAATGATCCATACTGATAAACATCTCACGTGCTTGAAGTTGTGGATCGTGTACCACTTCTTCTACATTCTGGATCGGTCCGGATGGAATATTATGTTCACTACATTTTTTCAGCCAATATGCGGACGTGTTTTCTAAAAATGCCTCCTGTAGTATGGGAACCAGCTGTTGCCGGTGTTTAACTCTTTCCGGATTTGTTGCATACCTCTCATCTATAGCCAGTTCAGTTCTTCCTAGAATATTACATAGAGCCTTGTACTGATTGTCATTACCTACTGCAATGACAATCTCTCCGTCTGCCGTTTTAAACGTCTGATAAGGAACGATATTTGCATGACGATTACCAAGAGCTTGGGGAATTTGACCTGACATCAGATAGCTGCTGCCAATATTGACTAGGGAGCTTACTGCACTGTCATATAGGGATATATCCAATTTTTGTCCTTTACCAGATTGCGTTCTCTCGTGAAGAGCGGCTTGGATGCCAATACAGGCATATAAGCCAGTCAAAACATCGGTAATGGCGACTCCAAGTTTTTGTGGACCTGAGTTTTCATCGCCAGTTATACTCATTAATCCACTCATTGCTTGTATGATAAAATCATAGCCTGGCATATTTTTATATGGCCCGGTTTCACCAAATCCCGTGATGGAGCAATAAACGAGTCCTGGATTAATGTTAGCCAAAGTATTATAATCAAGCCCAAATTTTTTCATCGTACCAGTTTTGAAATTATTGATTATAACGTCACTTTCCTTAACAAGCTCTTTAATAAATGCAATTCCTTCATCTGTTTTCAAGTCAACGGTTATACTTTTCTTATTGCGGTTCGCACTCAGGTAATAGGCACTGACTTCATTTTGAAAGGGGGGACCCCATTTACGTGTATCATCACTGCCGCCTGGAGCCTCAACTTTCAATACTTCAGCACCAAGATCTCCAAGGATCATCGTGCAATATGGACCGGCAAGCACACGGGACAAATCAAGGATTTTAATATGTGATAAAGCTGAAGCCAAAATTTTTACCTCCTTTCGTAGGGATGAAAAAAAGCCAGCTCAAATGAGATACAGTGTTGTCTGTACATTCATTTGAACTGGCTTCTGACTGTTGGACCAATCCTTGCAGGGATAGGGAACAGTTTAGGCAGTTAATTTATTATTGTAGTAAAGAATCATGTGGTGTAGACGTGGAGTCGTCTTGACATGATTTCTAACTATTATTATAGTATATTCTTAATTATTTGTATAGACTTATTATTATACGTTTGTGTTCTTATGCAATTCGATCGATTTCCTTCTTTAGATGTGCATCGGCACTTTCTTTACCGTATTTTCTCATTGAATAGTTATAAAATATTGTTCCAATTAAAAACCAGACTCCGATTATAATCCATTCTGGCACCCCTAAAGCGGAAGGCATCCCCGGTAAATAGAGAGTGGCAATAGCAAATGCTGAAATGGTCGCAATCCAACCAAGCAGTGTGCCGCCTCGAAGTTTAAATGGACGCTCCATATCGGGTGCTTTTTTACGCAAGATGACAAAGGAAAGTGCCACCATAGACCAACCAATCACGAGTCCGATGCCTCCTGCATCCACGAACCAAACAAGAGCTGGACGTCCAAGTAATGGAGCAAATGTTGATAAAATGGCGATCAATAGGATAGCGTTATGTGGTGTCCGATACTTCGGATGCAGTTTCCCTAGAAATTTCGGCAACATACCTGCTTTAGCCATGGCGTAGATTGCTCTGCTTCCACCAACATAAAAACCTAACCAACTTGTCAAAATACCTCCAATTCCACCCAATACAAGAATGTTTGCCATCAGTTGACTACCGCCAAAGGCTTTCCCCATCGCATCTGCAGTCGCTAAATTTGTTGTAGCTAATTCAGAAGGTGTCATGACACGTGATACACCAAATATGATAGCTACATACCATATCACTGCCAAAACAACAGAGAAAATTAATAACTGTCCAATACGTTTTTTAGGTAAATTGATTTCTTCGGCTGCTTGAGGGATAACGTCAAAACCGACAAACATGAAGGGGGTCATGACAACGACGGTCAAAAGTCCGGCAAACCCTTTTTCAAAGAATGGTTGCATGTTTTCTGTTGTACCAGAAATACCACTCCCTGTTATTAATAAAATTCCTGCAATAATAATCAATAATGTTAAAACCATGTTGATAAAAGAAGTAAGCTTAATCCCGCGATAGTTTACCCAAGCAATTAGAATGGAGCCAATTATTCCTGTACTTGCCCAAGTAATCGTTACATCCCATCCCTGAATCGTATACAAATATCCTTGGCTGAAGTTTGGAATTAAATATTCAAACACTGTTGGTAAGGCCACAGCTTCGAATGCAACTACCGATATATAGCCAAAAACAATTGCCCACGTTGTGATAAAAGACATGACTCTGCCCATTGCTTTATAGGTATAGACGAGTTCACCGCCAACAAGCGGCATGGCCGAAGCCAATTCTGCATAGGTGAGGCCAACAAATACAACCATTATTCCACCAATAACAAATGCTAGGATCGCCCCCAATGATCCAGCCTGATTAATCCAAATCCCGGTCGTTACAACCCATCCCCAACCGATCATTGCACCAAAAGCGAGCGCTAGGACATCTTTGTTACCTAGCAGTTTAAGTAATTGTTGATCCGAATTCATTACACGTCCCCCTTACTGGAATCCATGGTGAAATGCTTCACCAAAATCGCAGGTTATTTTAAAGTTGCTGACAGTCCGTTTCTAACTTCTTTGATGGCATCGTGCAGTTTTTCGGTCATTGTTTCAATTTGCTTCTTGTTAATGATTAAAGGAGGGGAGAAGCAAATGATATCTGTATCTTCATACGTTACAGCACGGCAAATGACTCCTCTTTGATGCAATGCTTCAATTACTTTTGGTGCTACTTGTAAATCTCTGGAAAATCTTTTGTTTAAAGCAGGGTCTTCCACAAGCTCCACTGCTCCGAGTAGGCCGATAGCACGAACATCACCAACAATGTCCAAGTCTTCTTTCAGCTTGTTAAAACCTTCGAGCATTACTTCTCCCATTGCTCTCGAATTCTCCACCAGCTCTTCCTCTTCTAAAATTTCAATGTTTTTCAGTCCAACAGCAGCTGCAGTCGGGTGACCACTATACGTGTATCCATGGAATAATGTTCCGGAAGACTTATCCTTCAGTACATCATGGATTTGATCAGATACAATCACTCCTCCAAGTTGGATGTAGCCACTTGAAACACCTTTTGCAAAAGAAATCACGTCAGGCGTGACACCATAGTTTTCAATACCAAACCATTTTCCAGTTCGTCCAAATCCAGTGATGACTTCATCGGCAATAAATAATATTCCATAGTCATCACAGAGATTGCGCACTTCTTGAAAATAGTCCTTCGGCGGGATAAGTACTCCACCAGCTCCTTGAATTGGCTCAGCGATAAAAGCTGCAACTGTTTCAGGTCCCTCACTTTCAATGACTGATCGAAGGGATTGGATCGCTTTTACTGTTCCATTTCCATATGGATTATCGGCGTGGTAAATATCAACCATCATTTTACCTGCCATGCTCCAAAATTCAGGGATACCTGTAGCACTTGTTGATGCAGCTGCCACCCCATGATAAGCACGATTAAGTCCAATGATTTTTCTCTTTTCTGGCTTGTCTTGAATTCTCCAGTAATGCCTTGCTAGTTTGATCGCAGTATCATTGGACTCTGAACCACCAGAAGTAAAAAACACAGCATTTAACCCTTTAGGAGCAATGGAACTGATTTTTTCAGCTAATAATATAGCAGGCTCATTACTAAACGTAGAAAAAGTGGAACTGAATGCTAATTTTTTCATTTGTTCTGCAGCTGCTTCGACTAACTCTTCTCTTCCGTGGCCAACATTGACATTCCAAAGTGATGACATGGCATCAATGTAAACGTTGTCATTTTTGTCAGTTAAATAAATTCCTTCGCCTTTTTTAATAATAGCTTTCGGTCCATTAGCTTGTTGTTGCTGTATCGATGAAGTGGGATGGATAAAATGTTTCTTGTCTAGTTCAATCAGTTTTTCTAACTCCATAGTGATACCTCCTTTTAATATAAAAAACCAGTAATATAGGTGGAAGCATAGCGTTTTTCTGTGCCATACATCCACGCAATATCACTGGTTTTATCTAATGGAATGCTCTGTTTGTACAACAGAGTCAATTAGAATAAGCAGCTATTATAGTTTTATTATTTATAATTTAACGAAAATTAGTACGGATGTCAAGAGGAAATAATATCAGTTCAACTTTGTTTTTGGTTTTTAGTACCTTATGCTGAAAAATCTCCATAGTTGACATACTCACTACATTTGGTAAGCTTATCACGAATCTAATAAGCTTTAAAACTACTAGGGGTGCCTACAATGCGGGCTGAGAGGAAAGGCTATTCTTTCCGACTCTTATCGACCTGATCTGGTTAGTACCAGCGGAGGGAAGTAGTGAGGTAAATTCTCATACTTTTTTCTGCCGTCAGGTCCTATGGATCTGGCTTTTTTATTTCTTTGGTTCCCTATAAAGTGGAGGTGAAAGGATGAATAAAACACGTTTGATCACTACCATGGCAGTTTTTATTGCGATTGGCACAATCAGCGCGCAATTGATTTGGTTCCCGGCAGGAGTGGCAAGAGCGTATCCAGTGCAGCATGCCATCAATGTCATGGCGGCTGTTGCATTGGGGCCGGGCCCGGCTGTTGTCATTGCGTTTATGATCAGTTTATTACGCAATATGCTCGGACTTGGAACATTCCTGGCGTTTCCAGGTGCAATGGTTGGGGCGTTCTTGGCTGGAGTACTTTATAAAAAAACGGAGAAGAGGTCACTTGCTGCTGTAGGTGAAGGTATCGGAAGCGGCATAATTGGCGCATTGTTTGCGGTTCCGTTTGCCCATGTTTTTATGGGTTCTTCTGTTGGTGCATTTGCTTTTATCCCAGCTTTTCTAGTCAGTAGTGTATCCGGTGCTATGCTTGGGTTACTTGTTGTTACGAAACTGTATAACCGGAGTATGGCTCGAAGTAATGGAAGACTTTAATAACAGATTAGAAAAACATATTGCTGATCTAGTTATAAAGTAGGTTAAGGAAACGTCAACTTTTTAGTTGGTGTTCTTTATCCATTTCATGTAAGTGAAAGTCTTAAATAAAGACAAATAAACTTTGCATCGATATACTTCTCAAAATACAGAACATTCTACGTTTAAAATATACCTTGATATCCACCGAATTATCCCGATAAAAGATATAGGGCAAAAGACCGGGTTGTTAATTGGAAAACAATCAAACTTAAAATATATCGCAATTGAGGTGGATATCTTTGGATTTAACGACGATAATCGGATTGCTAATTGGTTTACTTGCAATTGGATTAGGGATGATATTAAAAGGTGTGAGCTTATCAGCCTTATTCAATCTGGCGGCTATCCTTGTAATTATTCTCGGAACAGTAGCATCAGTAATGATAGCTTTCCCTGCAAGCACGATTCGAAAAGTCCCGTCATTTTTTCGGATATTATTTACAGAACAGAAATTGGACAACAAAGCATTGATTCAACAATTTGGTGAGTGGGCTGATCTGACAAGGAAAGAAGGTTTGCTCGCATTGGAAAGAGAAATAGAATCCATCAATGACCCTTACATATCCAGTGGGATTCAAATGATGGTGGATGGACAGGAAACAGAGTACATAAAAGATGTTCTGATAAAGAAAATAGAAGCAATGGAAGAAAGGCATGAGGAAGGGGCAGGCGTGTTTACGCAAGCTGGTACATATGCTCCAACATTAGGGGTACTAGGTGCAGTAGTAGGACTTATTGCGGCATTAGCTGATATGTCTGATACAGATGCTTTGGGATATGCGATTTCTTCTGCATTCATTGCGACGTTGTTGGGGATTTTTACGGGGTATGTGTTATGGCATCCCTTTGCGAACAAATTACGGGAGAAGTCTAAAAAGGAAGTACAACAAAAAGAGTTGATTATAGAAGGTATCGTTTCGTTGGCTTATGGTCATTCCCGTTCCATGATGGTGGAGAAACTGAACGCTTTCCTTTCTGAGAAGGAAGCGGGCGAGTTGAAACAGGAGAATTCATATGAGTAGGAGAAAAAAGAAAAAGCGGACGGAAATTAGTGAATCCTGGCTACTTCCTTATTCTGATATGCTCACGCTTCTACTCGCACTATTTATCATTTTGTTTGCCGCCAGTGAAGTGGATTCCCAAAAATATGAGAAGCTGGCACAAGTATTTCGTGGTGAGTTCTCGCTAGGTGGTGCTGGAATACTGGAAGAGGAGTTACCTAGAAAGACACCGGTGAACGATAATGAATCCGATGAAAAACCTATTCCAAAAGAACATTCTGATGAAAGCGAGGTTCCTGATGAAGGGACTTCTGATCGATCACCATTGGAGCAAATGAAAGAGAGCATCGACACCTATATCGAGGAGCATGAGTTGGAAGAAAAATTCCAAACAGCACTCTCAGAGGAAGGCTTGAAGCTGACTATTGTCGACGATGTGTTTTTCGATAAAGGCAGTTCCGAAGTAAAAGAGCATGCAAAGCAGACAGCGGAAGAGGTTGCAGAGCTTCTTTACTTCGATCCGCCGCATGAAGTCATTGTTAGTGGACATACGGATGATATTCCGATCTCGAACAGCTCATATGCTTCGAACTGGGAGCTTAGTGTCGCTAGGGCCGTCAATTTCATGAAGCTTATGCTTGAAAATGAAAAACTGGATCCGACGATGTTTAGTGCGAAAGGATATGGAGAGTATAAACCAGCTGTTCCAAATTCAACGGAAGAAAACCGTCAGAAGAATAGACGGGTTGAGATACTAATCACTCTAAATAAAAAATAAGCGGATTGTAGAAATTATGTTTCTTATAACACCACCTCGAGGTTTCAGTATCCTAGAGGTGGTGTTTTATTGTTGATATTGAACTTTTATTTATAGTCGATATTCAAATATCCGAAAGCCCATAGAGGGAACTTCAATCTGTTCCATTTCAAACGGTACTCTATGATAAGCAGCTTCACTATCTTTTCCTATGAGCAGTTCACTGCAAGAAGACTTTTGAAAATCAGGTAGATGTGCAGCTTGTTTTTTCGAGCTATTATTGATGGCAAAAAGGATCTTTCGGTTATGGCTTTGTTTTTGGTAAATTAACGTATTGGATTGATTATCAAAAGCTAAAATCTTGAAAGTACCGTCATTACCAAAAGCAGGAACGTTTTTACGCAGTTCAATCAAGTTTTTAACAAATGTAAATAATTCTTTGTTTTGTTTCGTCTCGTCCCAAATCATACATGCTCGGCAACCTGGATCCTGACCACCAGACATCCCAATCTCGTCTCCATAATAAATACATGGCGTTCCGATAAAAGATAGTTGGAATAGATAGAGAAGTTTCACCCTATCGATGTCCCCATCTGCTAGTGTCAGAATACGTGGTGTGTCGTGGCTGTCCAGTAAATTAAATTGCACTTCATTTACATTAGCTGGGTACATATGAAGTACTTTGGTTATAGAATTTGCAAAGTCTTCGGCTGTCATTTCACGCTTAGCGAAAAAATCGATGGCACTATTTGTAAAGGGATAGTTCATCACTGCGTCAAATTGGTCGCCACGAAGCCAAGGCATCGAGTCATGCCAAATCTCTCCTAAAATATAAGCATCTGGCTTCACAGCCTTTACTTCTTTTCTGAAATCTCTCCAAAACTGATGGTCGACTTCATTCGCAACATCGAGGCGCCAGCCGTCAATATCAAATTCTTCCACCCAATAGCGTGCAACTTTTAACAGATAGGCTTTTACCTCAGTATTTTCTGTATTCAGTTTAGGCATCGAACCAACGAAACCGAAAGTATCATAATTTGGTATCGGCTCTGGTTTTACAGGGTAGTCCCGAAGGTGAAACCAATCTGTATAAGCTGACTTCTCCTGATTTTTCAACACATCTTGAAAAGGTGGGAAATAATAGCCGCTATGATTAAACACCGCATCAAGCATAACACGTATTCCACGTTTATGGCATTCTTTTACAAGCCGGCGAAACGTCTCTTTATCACCAAATTGTGGGTCGATTTGCATATAATCGATGGTGTCATATTTATGATTCGAATATGCTTTGAAAATTGGAGTGAAGTATATGCCGTTAACTCCCAATTCAACGAGATGATCCAAATGATCGATAACACCTTGGAAATCCCCGCCGAAAAAGTTGGTTGGTGTAGGTGCTGTTGAGCCCCAAGGCAGCGTGCCTTCAGGATTTATGGAAGGGTCTCCATTTGCGAATCGCTCCGGGAAAATCTGATACCATACCGTTTCCTTTACCCAGCTTGGAGCTTGAAAGACATCAACCTGATTCATATACGGGAAACAGAAATAATGAGATATATCCTCAGGTGCGGCAGAATAAATACCACTCTCCGTGTAATAACATGTTTCATTTGCATCCATACAACGAAAGGCATACCGTATTCGGCGGAATTTCGGTTTTACAGCGACGAACCAATAATCATGCAAAGCCGATGATCCTGTCTTTATCATTTCTACTGTTTTAGTCATCCACTTTCCATCAGCCCAATCATAAGGGTCCCCAAATATAAGTCCAACAGAATCCATATCATTCTTTTTCGTTTGCAACATAATGTGTAATGTTTCTTTGTCATATGCATATGCAAAGTTATCTTTTGGACGGTGATAGATTGCTTCTTTTAACAATGAAGATACCTCCTATATTATTCAAACGTTTGCACGTATCTGTGCATTTGATTAGATAGAGTTATATTTCTAGTTCCTGATAAATCATCGATGTTATTTAATAGTTTAACACTAATTTGATAGGTTTGTAACCGTCATTATAGATAGTAGGTAAGAAAATGTTATGAAAAAACGAAAATATGATTGCGCTTTCAGTAAAGGTGTGTATAATTTAAAGTACAATGATTGTGCAAACGATTGCCTAATGTTGCATGCGTCATTGAGATATCAAAACTTTGGGGAGGTCAATGAAATGAGTAAATGGTTACGTTATGCTTTTGCTTTATTGTTGATTGTTGGGTTACTTGCAGCATGCGGTCCAGACGACGCAGAGCCGACTGATGGAGATACCAGTGGAGAGGGCGCATCAGAAGGGGACATGCCGGAGAAGCCTGAATCATTAACGCTTTGGATGAATGCAGAAGAGAAGCAACAAACGGCGATGGAGGAAATTACAAATAAATATACTGAAGAAACAGGAATAGAAGTTGAGCTTGTCCCAGTGGACATGTTGGAACAAGTTGAAAAATTAGATGTGGAAGGTCCAGCTGGTAATGGTCCAGATATCATTTTCCAACCGCATGATAGAATTGGAGATTTAGCACTTCGTGGATTAGTTGACCCCGTTGATTTGGGTGAAGCAGAATCCGAATATACAGATATTGCAAAAGAAGCTGTTACATTTGACGGTGATTATTGGGGATTCCCAGCTGTCATGGAAACATATGCGATGTATTATAACAAATCTTTAGTTGAAACAGAACCCGAAAAGATGGAAGAGATCATGTCCCTCGCAGCTGACTTTACAGATGCATCACAAGATAAATATGGTTTCTTGATGGAAGCTGCTAATCTATATTTCGTCTACCCATTTTTCTCCGGATATGGAGCATACGTCTTTGCAAATGACGGAGAAAACTACGATATTACCGATATTGGGCTTGCGAATGAAGGTGCAAAGCAGGGTGGAGATTTAGTCAAGACATGGTTTGATGAAGGTTACATTCCACAAGATTTAACACCGGATATTATGAATGGATTATTTAAAGAAGGAAAAGTAGCGACGGTAATTAATGGACCTTGGATGGCTCGTGAATATGCTGAAGCATTAGGTGATGATCTCGGTGTTGTTCCATTACCAGTCCTTGATAATGGAGAGCGTCCTAAATCCTTTGTTGGAGTAAAATCTTACATGCTATCATACTACTCTGAGAATAAAGAATGGGCACAGGATCTAATGAAATACATTACAAATGCAGAGAACTCGATGATTTATTATGAAGTGGCAGGTGAAATGCCTCCAAGACATGATGCAATTGAAAATCCAGTCATTGCCGATGATGAAATTTATTCCGCATTTGCAGAGCAAACAAACTATGGTGAGCCGATGCCGAATGTACCGGCAATGCAGCAAGTCTGGACTCCATTCAATGATGCTTTAAGCTTTATCTCTAAAGGGGAGCCGGTGGACGAAGTACTAGATGAGGCTGTCCAATCCATAAATGACAATATTGAAGCATCTGGTGCGAACCAGTAAAGTACATGGATCTGGTATATGGGGGCTCTTTGCTCCCATATACTATTTTCGAGAAATGCTGCTGTCTTTAAGCTACTCGTTTTAGGAGGGAAATAGAAATGACGAATAATCAAGCGGAGAAGAAAACTGGGCTAAGCGCACCTCGAAATATTGCTACGTTATTATCCGTCTTGGTTCCAGGATTAGGCCAACTATATAATAGAAGATTATTAAAGGGATTCATACTGCTGATCGTTTCAATCTCTTTCTTGGTTACTACTTGGGACTATATAGATATCGGGATTTGGGGTTTATTTACTCTTGGAACCATACCTCGTGAACATCATTCCATTCAATTATTATTGCAAGGTCTCATTTCATTGATAGTCCTTTTCTTTGGGATATGTATTTATGCATACAATATTTTAGATGCACGAAAAGATGCAAAAACTAGAGAAGAAGGAAAACCTATTCCCACTTTGTTAGAAGGGATTTCTAACTTTTATGATCGTGGTTTTCCATACTTTTTGATTTTGCCTGGTTTGGTAATGCTTCTTTTCATCGTTGTACTGCCACTATTATTTATGCTTGCATTAGCATTTACTGATTATAATCAGTATAATTCTCCACCTAGGAACCTATTGAGTTGGGTAGGGTTTGCTAATTTTACAGATCTCATTAATATCGATATATGGAAGAATACATTCTTAAGTGTATTTACTTGGACGATTGTTTGGACAGTCGTTGCAACGACATTACAAATCATTCTCGGCTTTTTCTTAGCTTTACTCGTTAATGATAAGCGAATTAAATTTAAGCGAACAATTCGAACCGTACTTATTTTACCTTGGGCTGTGCCTGCATTCGTTTCTATCTTAATTTTTTCAGCACTTTTCAATCCCACATTTGGTGCGATCAACCGAGATATACTAAGTCATTTTGAAATAATGATACCTTGGCTGTCCGATCCATTTTGGGCAAAGATTGCATTAATCATGATTCAAACCTGGTTAGGTTTTCCTTTTATCTTTGCATTATTTACCGGGGTACTTCAAAGTGTTCCTGCTGATATGTACGAAGCAGCAGATGTGGATGGCGGAACCAGATGGCAGAAGCTAAGACTTATTACGATTCCACATGTTCTATTTGCCACTGCACCTCTTCTTATCATGCAATATGCAGGTAACTTTAATAACTTTAATATTATTTATCTGTTCAATGAAGGAAATCCAGCTGTTCGTGGACAAAATGCTGGAGGTACAGATATTTTAATTTCATGGGTTTATAAATTGACGTTTGAAACAAATAATTACAATATGGCTGCAGCGATTACAATTATCATGGGACTTATCGTGATGGGCTTTGCATTCTTCCAGTTTAGAAGAACGGCAGCATTTAAAGATGAGGGGGAACGTTACTGATGAATAGAAAAACTAAATCTAAAATTGAAGTAACGTTAATCTATTTATTTTTCCTGATTATGTTTATCATTATCGGCTATCCATTATTTTGGGCTATTATGATGAGTGTAAACCCCGGGACAAATATGCTCGTGACAGATTTATTTCCATCTAATCCAACATTAGAACACTATATATGGCTGTTTACGGATCCACGGAGTGATTATTTACTCTGGTATAAAAATAGTTTAATCGTTGCCATTCTAAATTCACTTGGATCAGTTATTATAACGTCGCTTATTGCATACGCCTTTTCTCGATATAAATTTATAGGGCGTAAATATGGTTTATACCTGTTTTTATTATTGCAGATGTTCCCGGCATTAATGGGGATGGTAGCGATTTATATTCTGTTGAATACGATTGGCTTGACGGATTCACTATGGGGATTGCTGCTAGTTTATCTCGGTGGTCAAATTCCATTTAATGCATGGCTAGTAAAAGGTTACTTTGATACCATACCAAAAGAGTTGGATGAAGCGGCGAAGATTGATGGTGCTGGGCATTTGAAGGTTTTCTGGACCATCATGCTTCCATTAGCAAAGCCTATTTTAGCGGTCGTTGCTCTGTTTAACTTTATGGCACCTTTTATGGACTTCTTATTACCAAGGATTGTACTTACAAGTCCGGAAAACTATACGTTGGCACTTGGACTATATAGTTTTATCAATGATCAATTTTCAACAAACTTTACCCGTTTTGCAGCAGGAGCCATATTAATTGCCATTCCGATTGCATTGGTTTTCCTTCTGCTACAACGCTATTTGATCTCCGGTTTAACATCAGGGGCAACGAAAGGATAATTCGGGCCAGGAATGCTTATGACACGGAGTGAAATTTGGAAAGGAGGGTGTAAAGAATAATGGTAACAATTAAAGACATAGCAAAGGCAACAGGTGTGTCACCCTCTACGGTTTCTAGAGTGATCGCCGATAATCCAAGGATAAGTTCAGATACGAAAAAGAAAGTACGGAAAGCGATGAAGGAATTAGGTTATCATCCGAATATCCACGCACGGAATTTGGTTGCCCAGTCGACCAAAGCGATTGGTGTCATTCTGCCATCTTCTGCTGATAAGGCACTACAAAATCCATTTTTCCCTGAAATACTACGGGGAATTGGATCCGTCACACATAAAGAGCAATATACAATGATGCTCTCCAGCGGACAAACCGAGGATGAGATTTTTGCAGAAGTTGAGCGGATGGTCTATGGCAGATATGTTGATGGCATGATCTTACTTTACTCAAGGATGGATGATCGTATAACCAACTTCCTTAGGGAAAACGAATTTCCTTTTGTCATTGTTGGGAAGCCGTACGAGTATATGAACGAGATAACACATGTCGATAACGACAATTTTTCTGCAGGGAAGGAAATTACAGAGTACCTTATAGCACAAGGTCATCAACGGATTGCTTTTATCGGTGGGGCGCGTGATTTGTTTGTAACGATAGATCGGGAGAAAGGCTATGAAACCGCTCTGCAGGAAGCTGGATTAGAGGACGTAAAAGATTATCACATCCATACTGAATTTCTTAAATCAGCAGGACGGGAAGCAGTGGAAAGTTTACTCGCATTGAAACAGCGTCCGACAGCAATTGTCATCAGTGATGATTTAATCAGCCTAGGAGTTTTGGGCATGCTGGAAGATTCGGGAATTCGTGTTCCAGAGGATATTTCATTAGTAAGTTTTAATAATGTTTATTTATCGGAGATCACCAGACCTGCATTAACAACGATTGATATTCAAATATACGAACTTGGGGCACAATCAGCTAAGGCTCTAATTGAAAAGACGGTAGACAAATCAGAACCGGTAAAGCGAATCATCATCCCGCATAAGGTGATTTACCGGGATTCGGTAAGTTCGTATAAACGACCTTAAGGTACGCATTTAGCTGTTGGTTTACCGAGTAATAAAAATAATAAACAGTACAGCTTTAGGAGGAAAACCATGAGAAGTAATTGGTGGAAGGAAGCAGTAGCTTATCAAGTTTATCCAAGAAGCTTTATGGATTCAAATGGAGACGGTATTGGAGATATTCAAGGGATCATAACCAAGCTGGATTATTTGCAGCAGTTGGGAATTGATGTGATTTGGATATCACCAATTTACCCGTCACCGAACGATGATAATGGCTACGATATAAGTGATTACCAAGGAATTTCACCTGAATTCGGAACGATGGAGGATTTTAACGAATTACTGGATGAAGTTCATAAGCGTGGGATGAAATTGATTATGGATCTTGTCATCAACCATACTTCGGATGAGCACGAGTGGTTCATCGAATCTCGGTCATCCAAGGATAATCCATACCGTGATTATTATATTTGGCACCCTGGAAAGGATGGCAAGGCACCTAATAACTGGGAGTCCATATTTGGCGGCTCTGTTTGGGAATATGATAAGGAGACGGGAGAATATTATATGCATGTCTTCTCACGTAAACAGCCTGACTTAAATTGGGAAAATCCGAGTGTACGTCAAGATTTGTACAAAATGGTGAATTGGTGGCTGGATAAAGGAATAGATGGTTTTCGTGTAGATGCAATATCACATATAAAAAAAATTCCCGGTTTTCCTGATATGCCGAATCCTGATAAGAAGAAGTATGTCCCTTCCTATGAAGGCCACATGAATCGTCCTGGAATTGAAGTGTTTTTAACAGAATTAAAAAAAGAAACATTCGACAAGTATGACATCATGACCGTTGGAGAAGCAAACGGAGTCTCTGTAGAGCAGGCTGACGCATGGGTTGGCGAAGAAAATGGTTATTTTAATATGATCTTCCAATTTGAACACTTAGATCTATGGGGGAAAAGTGCAACAGGGGGACTCGATATTCATGGTCTCAAGCAAACGCTGAGCAAATGGCAAACAGGTCTCGATGGCATTGGATGGAATGCGTTATTTCTGGAGAACCATGATCAACCTCGTTCCGTTTCAACATGGGGAAATGATACAACTTTAAGGGGAAAATCAGCAAAAAGCTTTGCGACCATGTATTTCTTGATGCAAGGGACACCGTTTATTTATCAGGGACAAGAAATTGGCATGACGAATGTTAAATTTGAATCTATTGAAGATTATAATGACGTTGCGATAAAAAACCTCTATAACGAGGAGCGGGCTGCAGGGAAGAGTCATGAAGAGGTAATGAAAATCATTTGGAAGAGTGGCCGTGATAACTCACGAACACCGATGCAATGGAACCGTGAGATGAACGGTGGCTTCTCAATCGGAACACCATGGTTGAAAGTAAACCAAAATTATACAGAAATTAATGTAGAAGCGGAATTGAAAAATCCTGAATCTATTTTTCATTACTATAAAAAGTTAATAGAATTGCGCAGAGGGAACCAAACTCTTATATATGGCAGCTATAAGCTCATTTTAGAGGAACATGATGAGATTTTTGCTTATTTGCGCACTTCAAAAGAACAGACTTATGTGATCCTAACGAATTTATTTGGACATAATGCAGAAGTTGAACCCCCTAAGAAATTGGTTGGGAAACAAGGGAAACTGTTATTAAGTAACTATGAGATGGAACTTGGTGTTGAAACATTTGATACAATGACTTTTCGTCCTTATGAAGCGCGTGTTTATCAAATTGTTTAAGTATAGGTGCATTCTATCTCAACAAGTTCCGAAAAGAGGCTGGGACAAAACCCCAGTAAATAGAAAATAGCTTCGCGCTTTTTGCGCGAAGCTATTTTCTATTTATCATAATTTTAGTAAACAAAAAGGACACCT
>NZ_JBHUDE010000161.1:0-60664 GCF_042678205.1 Oceanobacillus luteolus | reverse complement strand
CGTTATAAATTCTTGCGTTATCAATCTTGATTGAACCGCCGTATACGGAACCGTACGTACGGTGGTGTGAGAGGACGGAGGTTAATCGCCTCCTCCTACTCGATTATCACAACATAAGTAGATATTAACCTAGTGATCTAATTCTAGAAACTCACTAACCTCTTTAACATAATCACTACGTGGATAGTTTTTGTACAGGCGTCCTGACAAGCGAACAGGGTCACCGAAAAAATACCTTTCATATTGTGTTTGCCTCGTTCCAAATGAGCTCATCGTCATATCCCAGGCTAACCTGAATATTTTCACTCGATCTTCTGCGTTCTTCGTTGCCGCTTGAAGGTACTGGTCAAGATCTGCACGGATAGGAGAATGGAATGCAGCTTCCGTAGGCAAACCAACCAATCCGCTAGCCCCAATCAATTGAATGATTTCTGTAAAGCGTGGGTAAATTTTAGGGAAAATGTTGGTGGCAACCTGAAGTGGCACAATATGTGGCCGCAAAATCCCGCATTGGTCCAATGTCGCATCGTTTTCCGATTTCTCCAATAGAGCTTTCATTGTTTCCAGTCCTATAATGATTTCTGACAGTTTATCTTGGATATGCTGATATTCACTCACGTTAATCGTTTCTACCAAAAGTTCGGCCATACCTAATAGGAATTCTAATTTCACGATTTGTCTTGTCAAAACTTGATGGGTTGTGAAGTTGTGAAAGGAACTTTTGAAAGAGAATTCAGCCGCTGCGAGTGGGTTATCATAATAGAAAACCCGATTCCATGGTACGAGCACATTGTCGAATACAAGGATCGTATCCATTTCTTCCAGTCGAGAGCTTAATGGATGATTAAACGTAGAGTCTCCACCAACAAATGATTCTCTGCAGATGAATTTCAATCCTTTTGCATCGGAAGGAATGGAAAAGCCAAATGCTTCATCTACATCAAGGAGAAATTTAGGGATACTAAAAACTAATACCTCGTCTGTCAATCCGCCTTGAGTCGCTAATAGGCGTGCCCCTTTAATGACAATTCCGTCTTCATTTCTATCTACTACGCGAGCACCAATTGGTTCTTCTTTCGCTGATTCTAAGTAGGACTCGGAACGGTTTACTTGGGGTGGTACAAATGTATGGGTAAATGAAAGATCTTTTTTCATAGCTAATTCATATAAGGATTGAATATTCTCAGGAAAACAGTTTTCTTGGTCTTTTAATATGGAGGAAGAAGTTGCAAAACTCATCATCGCCGTATTAAGGTAATCCGGACTTCTTCCCATAAATCCGCCCGTTTTTCTAGCCCAGTGCTCACTTGCTTTTCGCCGCCTGATTAGGTCTTCTTTCGTTTTGGGCTGTAAAAAGGAGAGCCCGACCTCGTCTCCTGTTTCTTTTGATGTAAAAGTCATCTCATCTTTGAATTTAGGATCATGCTGCATATCATACAGGGCGGCTTTTGACTGAATAATTCCTTTGAATGCAGGGTGTTCAGAGATTTTTCCTTCCACCTTTTCTCCATCCAACCAAATCTCGGTATCCAATTTGTTTAACCGATTAATAAAATCCGTCCCATTCATTGCTCCCATAATTACACTCCTATATCGGTTTACTTTTATACCATATAATCTTGACTGTACTATTTTATTAGTCTCGTTGTTCGGCCGTTCCAATATTTTTGAAAAAATTATTTTAGTGCAACATGAAAAGGAGAGCAGAATAGTAGGTAGGCAGAATAAAAAAAATAGCGAATGCTATTCTTTATTTTATGTTATCTTCCAATCTTAATAAACAAGATGTATGACATAATACATGCCCAATACTTCAATTGCCTTTAAATCATGGGTGTTTAAAGTGATTTTAATCTGGTTGGGAACTTGTTTCAGCACCTTAACCTCCGCGCAAATGAATGGACTGTCTTCTATTGATACTAGCCAATTTCCGCTTAAACCATCTTTTTTTAAAAGATAGCGATGTTCTGTCTTATGGTAAGCTAGCTCGGGATCGGTAGATATTTTCGTTAAATCCTCCATTAAAAAGCTTTCCTTATTTCCATCTCTTTCTAAATAGACATCCCATTTTAATTTCAATAAGTTCGCTTTAAAAGATTGTTCCTGTATTTCTAAGGTATAACCGTCCTGTTCACCGATGATATTTGTATTTTCCAAGATGGAAATGGGCAGGTGATTGGCTACTCGATTTAATCTGCTTGTATAGTTTCGTTGGACATAACCAATTTCTTCATGATTCGAGTCATAAATATAAATTGTTTTATCTGATGGTTTATAAAAGGGTAAAGCAGCAAATAGTTCCATAGTCTTTCTCCTTAGATTTAATTACTTTTTTTGGCAAATTTCCTTGAAATAATATAAGCAATCGATGCTGAAAGAAAAGCAATGATAAAGGTAGGCAGGATGGCACTGTCGTAACTAAAGATCGTTGTCTCTTCTTGAGCCTGTCCAGCTGTTGTGAGCCAAGCATTCGTTACATCCGGAGTATAAAAAAATGTGAGAGCCATTCCCCACAGAATTTGAAATAAGCCGAATAAAACAATAAAACTAGCAGAAAACAGGAGATAATTCTTCATATTCTTCCCCCCACGTTCAATTTCGTTTCATATTATATCTACGAATTAGCTGTTTAAAAGTTTCATTGTGAAGTTTATACATTTAAAGATTGTTGGTTTTCATAAAAATTATATGTCCAATTCTTTCCTCTTAGGCTATAATACTCTTATGCCTTATAAAATAACAGAATAATTAGAGGGAGAAACAGGGATGAAAAAATCAATTGCACTACTTATGATGGCAGTTCTTTTGCTGCTGGCTGCATGTGGGGGAGAAGCGAAAACTGCAGGGGAAGTTATGGAAGAGTCGATTAAAGCGACAGAGGAATTAGAAAGCTATTCCGCTGATATGAAAGTCGATACAGAAGTCATGGGAATGGATATGAATATCGAAGCTGTAAGCGATATTACCCATAATCCAGACACGCTTTATATGGATATGTCGATGGGGATGACAGGTTTCACGATGGATGTGGAAGTTTATGTCGTTGGTGAAGAGGCATATATGAAAATGTTTGGTGAATGGGTCATGATGGATGCAGAAGAAATCGTCGGTTTGGAAGGCTTTGACCAATTGAATCAAACAGAGCTAGAAAAGCTCAATGATTTCATCGAC
Organism: Oceanobacillus luteolus; assembly: GCF_042678205.1. Classification (NCBI taxonomy): domain Bacteria; kingdom Bacillati; phylum Bacillota; class Bacilli; order Caryophanales; family Bacillaceae; genus Oceanobacillus; species Oceanobacillus luteolus. The sequence goes on along the minus strand of NZ_JBHUDE010000161.1, from coordinate 57,493 downwards.
CATTTTGAAATGACGGAAGAAGATGGCATGTATGTCTTGACGTTAACCGGTGAGGGAGAAGAGTTCCAAACGTTGATTGACACTTATCTAGAGGCATCTATGGGTGACTTAGCTATGGATCCAAGCATTGAAGAAGATTTATATACAGATCTAGTCGTCAACAGTCTAAAAATGGAATTGAAAATCGATAAAAAGTCGATGATCATCCAAGAACAAAGTGTGGATGCAGATCTTAGTTTAGATGGGGAATCGTACGCCATCAAAGCAGATACAATCATCTCAAACGTGAATGAAGTGGAGCCAGTAGCAATACCAGATGAAGTAAAGGATAATGCAGTCACTGAAGATTCATTATTGGACTTCGGTTTTACAGAGGAATCCTTGCCACTGGAAGAAATTCGTGAGATTGTTGATTACACGGTTCCTGAAGCAACATTCGTACCTGAAGGATTTGAATTGACAGATTCCTCCTATTACGAGGATGAAATGATAGAAATGGTTTATCTTTCGTATGATAAAGACGGGGATAATTATTTTGGGTTGACTGTTTATCCTTCAAAGGAAGCATATGTTGAAGCTTTTGGGGAAGTTTATGAAGACGAATCGACTGAGACAATCTCTATCAACGGAAGTGAAGGTGTTCTGGAAGTGCTCGACGAGAGTTTCTTGTTTCTGACTTGGGAGCATGAAGATGGAGCATTTTTGGAATTGATTAGTGAAGGTACAGATATCACGAGAGAAATACTTATGGAGATCGCGGAAGGCATTCAATAAATCATGACATGAAAGCAATAGCTCGTAATGAGCTGTTGCTTTTTTATTTATTCTGGAAGCAGGCCGCGATTCCATGAGTTCGAAACATGGGAATAACGTGGAGAAGTTTGTATAAAAAGGAAGGTTTGGGGCAAAAGAAGGATAGAATTTAATTTACCTAAATGAGGGAATAAAATGGCGAGACGTTCCATCTTTAACCGGCTGATGAAGAGTACTAGTAATAGGAATGAAAAAAACGAACAACAAGGGGCATCCCATCCTGTTATAACGAAAAGTTTGGATGACAATATTCAAACAATCAAGCATACGCTTGGAAATCCAACTGATTTAGTTGTCCGTGAACTGATGATTGGCGGAATCGAAAAGCGTGCAGCAATCATTTATATTAGCGGAATTACGGACGAGAAAATGATAAATAGTAATATCTTACAGGCGATTCAGCTTAATCTAAAGAAGTTTGAGACAAATATTTTAGAGCATATACATAATGAAGTTGTGGCGATTACAGATATCGAGAGAGCAGAAACGTTTGACGATGTATCGGTCGGTATCTTAAACGGGAGTTCAGCTTTTTATTTAGATGGGCATAAAGAGGTATTGCTGATGGGGACGAGCGGTGGAGAAGACCGCAGTATAGGAGAACCGGAGTCTGAAACATTGATTCGTGGTCCGAGGGATGGTTTTGTAGAGAATATCCATACGAATATGGCACTGGTACGCCGCGATATTAAAGATACTAATTTGCGCTTTAAACAACATGTGGTAGGAAAAAGATCTAAACAAAAAGTGGTCGTCTGTTATGTTGAAGGTATCGTCAACCCTGAACTGGTGGATGAAATCAATCGGAGAATAGAATCCATTAATATCGGATATATTTCCGATTCGTCGTTTGTGGAGCAGTGGATAGAAGACAACATTTATTCCCCATTTCCCCAATTTATTGATACAGAAAGACCAGATATGGTTTCGGCAGCGGTGACGCAAGGAAAAATAGGGATTATTGTCGATGGGTCGCCCTTTGCACTAATTGCACCGATGACGTTCAGTGATGGTTTAGCTTCACCCGAAGATTATACCCAGCGCTGGATGTCTGCGACTCTTATTCGCATACTCCGTTACTTGGCCGCTCTCATTGCGGTGTTTTTGCCGGGGCTTTATGTGGCATTGGCATCCTTTCATCCAGGGATGATACCGAGTACACTGGCCTATTCCATTGCAGCTTCAAGAGAAGGGGTTCCTTTTCCGAGTGCCATCGAAGCGATCCTGATGGCGGTCACATTTGAACTGTTGCATGAGGCTGGAATCCGGCTTCCTAATGTAATTGGACAAACAATTGGTATAGTTGGTGGCTTAGTCATTGGTGAAGCAGCGGTCAGTGCGGGGATTGTCAGCCCGGTTATGGTAATTGTAACCGCACTAACTGCCATCGCTTCTTTCAGTATACCTTCCTATAGCATGAGCATTGCTTTTCGTTCCTTACGATTTGCTGTGTTGCTGGCAGGCGGATAGGGTTATACGGTATTATTCTCGTATTTATGATGATTACGATACATCTTGTCAACTTGAAAAGTATTGGTATGCCTTATTCCACTCCATTAGGACCGACGTTTTTAAAGGATTTGAGAGATGTTCTTATCCGGGCTCCTATTACAAGACTGAAGAATCGGCCAGCTTACATGAAAACACTTGATAAAGTTTCCAAGGATACATCGGTGAAACAGAAAAAAGCGGATAAATGAACCCATTTAGACATGCCCCCTCCATGGAAGGAGAAAGTGAATCATGTCCACCTTTAAATATGCAGATGAAAAGATCAAATCACAAGATATTATGATTGCTGTACCCTCTATGGTGATCGCGGTCGGTATTTTTAATTTTCCAGCCACTTTAGCAGAGTCGACGAGATATGCTGATGGATGGGTTGGCGTTCTCATAGGTGGCATCATTGTGATTTTATTTACATGGGTCGTCGCAAAACTCGCTTCTTTGTTTCCTAATCAGTCATTTCTATCTTACTCATCTTTCCTTGTCTCCAAACCTGTCGCTTCTGTATTGACCATACTGTTTGTCCTGCAAGGGATATTAATTGCTGCTTTTGAAGTTTCGACCATCAGTATTGTGTCTCATCTCTATTTATATGAGCGGACTCCTTATGAGGTTGTGGCAATCACCTTTTTACTGGTGGTTGTATATGCTGTTTCTGGCTCCCGGGCAGGAATCTTCCGCATTAATGTATTGTTCTTACCGCTCATTTTTCTCATATCGGGATTGTTGATGTTGTTCTCTATAAACTTTATGGAAATCAAAAATGTCTTACCAGTATTCACCACAGATATAAGAGGTCATGTTAGAGGGACGTTTGATAGTGCTTTAGCGTATTCGGGAGTTGGGATATTATTCTTTTATATCTCTTTAGTAAGGGACACTGAAAAAGTACCAAGTCGGGCAGTATTTGGAATGTCTTGGGTAGTTGTTTTATATCTCTTTGTTTATTTAACATGTATCGCGGTCTTCGGTCAGGAAACGACAGAGGTGATTCACTTTCCATTCATTGAATTGGCGCAATCGGTGGAAATCCCTGGAGGATTCTTTGAAAGAATGGAATCCATCTTCTTTGTCATTTGGATCACTGCGATCTTCACCACGGCGATGATGTCGTTTGATGTATCGATTATGGCATTGCAATCGCTTTTTCCGAAGTTAAATAAACACACCGCCGTCTTTATTCTGTCACCTATCATCTACTTCATTGCCATGGTCCCCAATAATTACCTCGATCAAATAAAATTCGGGAAGTTGTTGTCTTATGCTACTTGGATTTTACCGGGGTTTGTAGCTATCCTGTTATGGGTCATGTACGCAGTAAAAGGAGGGAATAGGCTTGAAAAATAAGTGTCTGCCACTCGTTGTTATTCTCTCCATCTCATTGTTTATTTTACCTGGCTGTTGGGATGAGGTAGAAATTGAGGATAGAGCATTTATAGCAGCTGTTGCAATTGACTTGGCTGAGGATACGGGAGATGAAACGATTATCGAAATGACGGAACAAATTGTAGTGCCTGCTGGTCTTGGTACATCTACCCATCCTGGAACCGGTAAAGCATATCGGAATATAACGAGATCGGGTAAAAGTATCTATGAAATAAATCGGGATATATCCAGGCAAGAAAGCAGGATATCGAATGTCGAGCATTTAGGATTGATTATCTTGTCTAAAGAATTTGCAGAGCAGGAAGGAATGCTTGCAAATATCCTTGATGTGTTTATTCGTCAGCAATATATGCGCAGAGGCGTTATGGTGGCAGTGACAGATACGAAAGCAAAAGACCTTTTAAGTGTTGAAGTGGAACATATGAAGCTGCCTTCGATAAATATTATCGACATGTTGGAGAAAGACCAGACTGCTGTAACGAAAGAGCCGGCACGGTCTGGGGACGTTCAGGAAAAGCTGTTGTCAAAAAGAAGCTATGCGTTACCCCTGCTTACCATCTTACCCGATCATACCGTAGAATATGAAGGAATTGGCGTCATGGCGGAGGAGCCAAGTAAATTAGTAGGAACATTAACAGATGGTGATGCGAAAGGGCGCCATTTTATTATTGGGAAAAGTCAGCGAGGTAGCGTAATTGCTGAAGTCGATGGAGAGCTCGTCACTTTTGATATTATACTGGGTAATAGTAAATATACGCTCACCAATTCCGATAAAAATTCACTGGCCTTTACCGTGGATATTGAGCTGACTGTTTCCATCAGGGAATATTTTGGCACGAAGAATTTATACAAGGAAGAAGTCAAGAAGGAATTCCAGAATGAATTGGAAAAAGAAGTGAAAAAGTTGACTCATCGGGCTCTCGTTAAAATAAAAGATGAATTCCAAGTGGATGTGTTGGAGTTCGATCGCTATCTCCAAATCCATCACAATAAACTATGGACAGAAATAAAAGATAACTGGGACTATGGGGAAAATTACTTTTCACAAAGCGAGGTAACCATTAACGTAAAAACGAACGTTAGGGAACCGGGAGCCTCTGTAAAAATAAAAGCGAAAGGAGAATGATGGTGATGTGGGGTACATTTGCGGAATGGTTGCCGTCAGGGTTGGGATTGTTCTGTACCTTTTTAGCATTTTTCATTCCATTTATCATCCACAAGATCTCCCGTAAACTAAATCAAAACTCCAACCCTCCATGGAAAAAGGAAGAACAACAGAAAGCATCTCCTTCGTATCCGGGAAAAAGTGAATGATAAAGAAATGAGTCAGATATACTTTTAATCAGTACGATTAGTAAAAAAGCCCTTGTTTTCTTCATTGGAGAAAATGAAGGGCTTTTTTATATTTTTCTGTAGTGCTAATGGTTTATTTTAAAGATTTATTCCGTTTGTTTAACTAAATGAAATATCCATGTACATATTGACAAAGAAGGATTTCTACATAAGAGAATGTGTTTTCATAGGTTTTTAACCTATGAAGGAACATAGGAAAAATTCATACAAATCTATCAAAATACATATCTGCAAGTTTATTCGACAATATTCGACATAAATCTACGGTATTGTCTACTATACTATCAAGTACAGCAGATGATATTTTGTAGCTTTAACGTTGAGAAATAAGAAAAGGGGGAGTAGATTTGCGGAAACATATCACAAACTTCTGGAGTCTAATGTTGGCGGTGCTGCTTGTTTTTTCACTGATCACACCAGGATTAGCACAAGGGACAGAAGAACAGAATGTGTTGCATGAAAAGAGCATCAACCCCATGACCAAGATGAGCAATCGACTCGTCGAACAATGGGATGATGAGGAGGAAAAAGTGACTTTCCTCGTTAAGTTTAAAGAAAAAGCGGATACGGAGAAAGCTGTTAAAAAGGTATTAAATAATGCCCAGACTAATCTGTTGTCAGCTCAAAAAGCGGAACTTCAACAACGTTCAGCTGTTGTTCATGCATTAAAAGAAACAGCAACAACCGAGCAGAAACATGTGCTTGCTTTATTGGGTAAAGAAGAAGCTAACGGGAACGTGGAAGTTGTCCGTTCTTACTTTATTGTAAATACGATGGCAGTAACTGCAACAAAGGAAGTGGCTGAGAAGATTGCCAGCTTCCCAGAAGTAGAGAAGCTGCTACCGAATGAAACAAGGTATTTGATTACACCTGCAATCAATATGGAGGAACGAACAACTTCAGAAAATGCTCCCAGCTATGTATTGGATGATATCGAGTGGAATGTGGACAGGGTGAATGCACCGGATGTATGGGAAAGAGGCTATGATGGTTCAGGAACCGTGGTAGCAAGCATCGATACGGGAGTCGAGTGGGACCACCCTGCTTTAAAAGCAAAGTATCGTGGGTACAATGAAACAACGGGTGAGGTGGATCATGATTTCAACTGGTTTGATGCAACCGAAGGAATTGCGGAGCCATTTGATGACCAAGGACATGGCACGCATGTGACAGGAACGATGGTAGGAAGTGAAAGCGATGGAACCAACCAGATCGGTGTGGCCCCGGGAGCGAAATGGATTGGAGTAAAAGCATTTGCACCTGATGGTACAGCAACAGATGCTGATTTGCTGGCTGCTGCGGAATGGATTTTAGCTCCGCAAGATCAAGAAGGAAATATTCGTGTCGATCTGACCCCGGATATTGTAAATAACTCCTGGGGAGGAGGACCTGGACTAAACGAATGGTATCGGGATGTCGTCAACGAATGGCGTCATGCGAATATTTTTCCGGTATTTGCCGCGGGTAATATAGATAATGATAATCGAGGTGGTCCTGGATCGATTGCGACTCCAGCCAATTACCCAGAGTCCTTCGCAGTCGGAGCGTTAGATGTTGGGGATGACTTGGCTAACTTTTCACTACGAGGTCCGTCCCCATATGATGAAATCAAGCCGGATATATCTGCACCAGGCCAAGGAATCCGTTCTTCCATCCCAGGTGGCGGTTATGCAGGAAATAGCGGTACATCCATGGCAGCGCCTGCAGTGGCTGGTGCAATTGCTTTATTGCTGCAAGCAAACAGTAATCTTACTGTGAATGAGATTGAAGAAATTTTAACAAGTACAGCGAAGCCTTTGACAGATCACGCGTATCCAGACAGCCCGAACAATGGGTATGGATACGGATTGATTGATGCGGAAAATGCAGTACTGGCTATAGAGCAAGGTGTCGCAACGGTTGAAGGCAACGTTGTCGAGGAAGGGACAGAGACTCCCCTCCAAGCGGAAATAAGTGTTCTCGGAACAAAGCGTTCGGTAAAAACAGACCCGGAGTATGGAAGCTATTTTCTTAGGTATGCTGCAGGTGAACATGTGCTGCGAGCGGAGTCCTATGGCTACTATCCAGTTGAGAAAAAAGTGGAACTTGATGAGGATGATATAACGGAAATAGACTTTTCCATGGAAAAAATTCCACAGACGCTCATTACCGGTGAGGTGGTCGATGCAAGGAATGGGAATCCGATAGAAGGGGCATACGTTTTATTGGCAGAGGATGCGAATATTGCTCCAGTTCAAACGAATGGGGACGGTTCATATGAACTTACAGCCCATGAAGGAGAATATACGCTGCGAATCTCTGCATCAGGCTTTAAAACGAAAGAATTAGCAGTAACTGTGTCCGAAGATAATCATACATTTCATGTCGATATGGAACCGTTTTTCAGCTATCCTGGCGGTGAGCTGGCTTATGATGATGGCGATGGTGAAGGGGGAAGCTGGTTCCTCGAAGCAGGAAATGGCTGGGGAGTAAGAATGTCTCTTGAAGACAGAAAGGAAAAGGCACTCGTAACGGAAGGGAAATTCCTTTTTGCTGCTGGTGGGGGTGACCAATTCCAAGTCGCCGTAATGGATGCAAACGGTCCAAACGGTGGACCAGGAAACTTGATAGCCGGGCCGTATGATGCCACCGCCGTAAAAGACGGTGGTTGGACAACCGTTGATTTGAGAGACTATGGGATTTTTGTCGAAGAGGAATTTTATATGGTATACATTCAGTCGGAAGGCAGGGAGACAGCGCCAAGACTGCAAAATGATAAAGATGAATTCACGTATCGAAGCTGGGAGTTGTATAAAGATTTCTGGTACCCGCTGGAGCCAAACTTTCTGACAGGAAATAAAATGATCCGTGCGGTAGTCGAGTATGAGATAGAAGAAGCGATCATCACCTCACCGGAAGATGGGTCACTTACAAATAAAGCCGAAGTAACCGTAAATGGGACGGCTGCACCTGGTACGACTATTAAATTACTGCAAAATGGAGAAGAAGTCGGCTCTGCTGATATTGATGATGATGGAAATTTTGCAATCGAAGCGGAACTGGCTGAAGGGAAAAATGAATTTGTCGCAGTAACGTATGTAAGTGGGGAGGAGGCAAGTGAATCTAATAAGGTAACGGTAAATCTGGATACCGAAGCCCCGGAATTAGAGATTATCAGTCCGAAAGATGGTGAACGGACAAACCGGGAAACAGCGACGATTAAAGGAACGGTGCAAGATGAGCATCTTGATACAGTTACTATAAACGGGAAAAAGATTGCTGTTGAAGATGGTGCGTTTTCACAACGAGTTCTGCTCCAAGAAGGTGAAAACATAATGGAAATTTTAGCTACGGATCTTACTGGAAATGAGACAAAAGAAACCATCACGATTTATGCAGATTATACCGCACCGGAAATTTTGAATGTAACACCGATGGAAGATCGATATGTGAAAACCGGACAGTCCGTGAAAATTGAGTTTCATAGTGAGCCGGGACTGCGTGCTAGTTATGTCGTGCATCTGCCTTTAACAAATTTGGGAGTGCAGACAACGAATGTAACGGAACTGCCTCTGATGGAGATCACACGAGGCAAATATGTAGGCTATTACACTGTAACGGACAATGTATATGCCGAAGGAGCAGTAATTGAAGTGAAGGCTGTTGATGAATTCGGAAATGAAACCCGCAAGCAGGCGGAAGGACGGCTGTTTATCAATAATTGATGATAGAAAAAAGTAAGGCTTTCCACTTTCTGGAGGGCCTTACTTTTTGATAAATCCATATTATTTAACAATCAATGCAGGGCAGTTTACTCTTTTCATTACTTTATGGCTTACACTGCCTAAGACCATTTCCTGCAAAGCATTTAATCCTCGGCTGCCAATTACTACAATATCAACACCCTGCTCGTTCGCATATTTTACGATTTCCGGACCGGGATCTCCTTGCTGTTTTTACGATATAATCATCGCCTCCCAGAGCAAGTCCCCGGATTTTGTCCACATCATCACTCCGCGCGCTCAAAAATAATATAGGAACGTTGCTTATTTCCCGCAGTTGCCGAGCTAATTCAAATCCATCCTGCCCCGGCATCATAATATCAAGAATCAAACAATCGATAGGATGACGTTGAAAAATGTCGAGAGCTTGGATAGCGTCTGAAGCTGTTTCTACTTGAAAGCCATCCATCTCTAAAAAATCTTGTAATAGTTCAACGATCGCTTGATCATCATCGACAACGAGAATTGTCTGTATGTCTTTCATAGGGAATTCCGCCCTTCCGTCAACAACTTACTGTTCATAATAGATATATTTTACCATCATTGCAATGCGGTACAAGGCATGGTGAGGGATTGTGATGGTTTTGTGATTCTTTTATTACTTATTTCGAGATATTTAGCCGGTATAGTTGAGGGAGTTCGAGATGTTATGACAAAGAGGAGGTAACAAAATGTATTGGTTTTTAGTATTTTTACACGTAATCAGTGCGGTTTTTCTCGGCAGTTTTCTTGCACTGCCTTTTACAATTCAATCACTAGCTGCAAGAACGGAAGATAAATTGAAAATGTCAGTAAACACTATCCTGTATTTTACACGGTTTGGCCACTATGCACTCATTCTATTATTTCTCTCAGGAGGAGGCATGGTGATAGGATACGGAAGCTACCCTTCGATGCTATGGGTAACGTTGTCGACGATTATTCTTATTGTTATTGGCGGTCTAATGGGAGTCATCAGTAAGCGGATGAAGCTTATGAAGCATACGGAAAGCTTAGAGGAGGCACTACAGGAAAATCTGCCGAAACTAAAAATACTGAGCTGGGTGACGTTTGTCCTGATTATTATTGCAGTTTTCATCATGACAAATCGCCAACTATTTTCTTGATAGGAGAAGTAGAATGAAAAAGTTTTATGCAGTGTCTATCCTATTTATCACAACTATGTGGGTACTCCACACATGGTCAAAGAATTTCATCGTAGACCCGAACTTTACAACTTTTCTTGCTAAAAAAGATCAAATTCTAGCAAATGAATCACTTTGGGTAATTATGATTCAAATTCACATTATCCTCGCTATCATTTCTCTGCTTACTGGTCCTTTAGGCATTATCAAGCCAATACGCAAGAGGTCCAGAAGGTTTCACCGCTGGAACGGTCGTTTGTATGTTTTATCCATCGTGTTGAATTTCATTCCTGGGATCTATGTCTCCTTCTTTGCTTCAGGTGGATGGCCAAGTACGATAGGGTTCCTAGTGTTAAATATATTATGGTTTGGAACTACATTTTTAGGATACCTATCTATCAAGAAGAAAAACGTGATCCTACACAGTCAGTGGATGACCCGAAGTTTCTTTCTCTGCTTTGCTAATATGACGATTTATGTCATTGTTGCAATCACGCATAGTGCAATGAATCTATCCTATGGTATTTCTTACACTATTGCCGTTTGGTTATGTTGGATGTTGAATTTAGGTATTGCTGAGTTCGTGATCAGGAAGAAAGTGTTTCTTTAATAGTTTTCTAGAGTCTTTCGATTTCACGCTTGTATTTCATTCTAATATATGCTAGTCTGAACACAACATATTGATAGACTAATAAATTTAAAAACTATATATAGTATTTTGGATTAAGGTGACAATATCTTGTCTTAAAAGGGAATCCAGTTGAAAGCTGGAACTGCCCCCGCAACTGTAAGTGTGTAGAGTTGGAAGTCCACTGTATCGTTTGCTTCACGGCGACTATATGGGAAGGATTCCAACAGATGATCAGCACGAGTCAGGAGACCTGCCTTAACTCTGAAGTTTCATTTCTCCGGGGTGAGAGATTATGAAACGATAGAAAAATATATATTCATGGGATATTTCTGTCGTTTTATAGTCGTTCAGCTCGAATAGGAGGGACGGCTTTTTTTGTTGTACATAAAAAAGGGAGGGATTTTCCATGATTACAGAGCTAACAGAGAATCAGAAATCAATCATGCGATTCATAGATGAAGTGACGACAGGACTTCGAGTGGATACCGAAAACTATAAGGAAAAGTTCTTAAAAACACTTCAACCCGAAATGGAAAGAGAAAAAATAACAGATATCTTGATTAAGCATGCTCTGGAAAATATCGATGAAGCAAATCCAGATTGGAAGTACGTTGCAGCAAGACTGTATTTACAGGAGCTTTACGAGCAAGCTGGGGAGAATAGAAAATATAATCCAGCTGATCGCTACGGTTCTTTTTATAAATTAATTCAAACGTTGACGGAGAAGGGAATTTATACACCGATATTATTAGAAAAGTATACGAAAGAGGAAATCGACTATTTTCAGGAAGTGATGGATCCGGAGAGGGATTTACTATTTGATTACTTAGCGTTGTATACACTGGCAACACGCTACCTTGCAACCGATCATGATAAAAATGTGTATGAATTACCGCAGGAACGTTGGATGGTCATCGCGATGTATCTGATGCAGGACGAGGATACAGAAAAGCGTAAAGAGCTCGTTAAAGAGGCGTATTGGGCATTAAGTAATCTCTACATGACGGTAGCTACGCCAACATTAAATAATGCGGGAAAAACACATGGTCAACTGTCCAGCTGCTTCATCGACACGGTAGAAGATAGCTTGCAAGGAATTTATGACAGTAATACCGATATCGCAAACTTGTCGAAAAACGGCGGGGGAATTGGTGTGTACATGGGGAAAGTGAGAGCCCGTGGAAGTTCGATAAAAGGTTTTAAAGGCATGTCCAGCGGTGTCGTGCCATGGATCAAGCAGTTGAATAATACGGCGGTCAGTGTCGATCAGCTTGGTACTAGGAAGGGAGCCATCGCGGTTTATTTGGATGTTTGGCATCAGGACATTGAGGCCTTCCTCGACTTGAAATTGAACAATGGGGATGACCGGATGCGAGCACATGATATTTTCCCGGGTGTCACATTACCAGATTTATTTATGGAAGCTGTCGAAAGGCGCGAAGACTGGTATTTATTCGATCCTCATGAAGTGAAACAAGTGATGGGCTTTGCGCTAGAGGACTTTTATGACGAAGAAAAAGGGAGCGGCTCCTTTAGAACCAAATATGAAGCTTGTGTCCAGAATGAAAATTTGAGTAAGAAGAAAGTAAAAGCAATCGATATCATGAAACGCATTATGCGTTCACAACTTGAATCTGGAACGCCATTCATGTTTTACCGGGACGAAGTAAACCGCCAAAACGTCAATACACATACGGGTATCATTTATTGTTCTAATCTTTGTACAGAGATCACCCAAAACCAATCACCAACACAATTAATCGAAGAATATATCGAAGATGAAGACGTGATTGTGAAAAAATATAAATCGGGAGACTTTGTTGTTTGTAACCTTAGCTCCATTAATTTGGGACGGGCAGTGACAGACAATGTGTTGGAACGTCTGATTACCATCCAAGTCCGCATGCTTGATAATGTCATTGATATTAACAATCTTCCGGTGAAACAAGCGCAAATCACAAATCAAAAGTATCGTGCAATCGGTCTTGGCACATTTGGTTGGCATCACTTGCTTGCACTGAAAAATATTGAATGGGAAACAGACGAAGCCGTTCAATATGCCGATGAATTATATGAAGAAATTGCGTATTACACGATTAAAACAAGTGCGGATTTGGCGAAGGAAAAAGGGAGTTATCCTTATTTCGAAGGCAGCAAGTGGAGCACAGGAAAATACTTTGACCAAAAAGGATATCACGATGAGAAGTGGACAGCTCTGAAAGAGGATATCAAGCAACATGGCATTAGAAACAGTTATCTTATGGCTGTGGCACCTAATTCATCCACGTCCATGATTGCTGGTTCCACTGCAAGCATTGATCCGGTGTTTAAGCCGTTTTACAGTGAAGAGAAAAAGGATTTCCGTATCCCGGTGACAGCACCAGATCTAGATCACAACACGTATCATATTTATCGCCGTTCTGCGTATATTGTCGATCAGCGTTGGTCGGTACGACAAAATGCGGCAAGACAAAAGCATATCGATCAAAGTATCTCCTTTAACTTTTATGTCCCAAATACGATTCGAGCATCGATCTTGCTTGATCTGCATCTTCAAGCTTGGAGAGAGGGCTTGAAGACAACGTATTATGTGAGGTCGACTTCCAATGACGTCGAAGAATGTGAGTGGTGTCAAAGTTGAAAGCAATCATCCCTTATTTATCTTATAGCGGAAATACGAAAGAGGTAGCAGAACTGATTGAGGAGCAGCTTTTAGAACATCGTATTGAGGTAGATATGCATCGCATTGGAATTAGTCCCCCTTTTCATCCTGAGGAATACGATGTCGTTTTTCTTGGAACATTCACTTGGGATTATGGACGGGTACCCGAAGAAACGAAAGAATTGATATGGGAAATCGGATATAAGCCGGATAACATCGCAGTCTTCGGTACAGGTGACACACAATTCGGTGGCGATGATTTATACTGTGCGGCAGTGGACAAGCTGACGAAATTTTATCAAAGCAAATGGCCTGGGTTGAAGATTGAACAATCCCCGCGTGGCAGTCAGGAAGAAAAAGTGAAAGCATGGGTGGAAGGAGTAGTGCAACATGACAAAGTCTTTGCTTGAAAAAGCGAAAACATTAGAGCCGCTGAATCCTAATAAATCGACGGCACTGTTTGGCGGAAAATCGAGCGGTATTTTAAACTGGAACGACATTGCTTATCCGCATTGGTATAAAATGTATAAGCGGTTATTAGGGAATTACTGGCAAGCCGATGAGGTGAATATGTCCAGTGATGTGAAGCAGTTTCCTGGATTGACAGCCGCTGAACAAGAGGCGTATTTAAAAATAATTGGACTGTTATCGACATTAGATGCACCACAGACAAGAACTGCGCTGCTTATCTCTTTATATGCAACCGATGCTTCGGTGCAATCGATTATGGCCGTCATTGCCCAGCAAGAGGCCGTTCATAATGAAAGTTATTCCTATGTGCTCTCGTCCGTTGTCTCTTTGGATGAGCAGAATGAAGCTTTTCAGCACGGAAGAAAGGACCCTGTGCTCTTAAAGCGTAATGAAGAGATTATGAAGCAATATAATGAATTTGTCGAAGAGCCGACCATAGATAATATCTTGAAGACATTAGTCTATACATCATTATTGGAAGGAATGTTCTTTTATTCCGGATTCGCATTCTTTTATAATTTGGCGAGGCAAAATAAAATGGTCGGTACGTCTACGATGATCAGCTATATCAATCGGGATGAATTGGAGCATGGCCGTTTTATTTCGGAGCTGTTCCGGGCAACCTTGGAAGAAAATCCAGAATATAATACGAAAGCATTCACCGATTGGGTTTATACGCATTTTCAAAAGTCTGTTGACTCGGAAATCGAATGGTCTCATTATGTGCTGGAAAATGTAGATGGGATTGATTTGGATGAAATGACAGGCTATATCAAATATCGGGCGAATAAAATGCTGCGGATGATGGGCCTCAGTGAAATTTATCCAGAACATATCGAAAACCCTATGAAATGGATTCGAGCTTATGTCGACAATTTTGATGGGACGAAAACAGATTTCTTTGAACAGAAGTCGAGACAATATACAAAAACTAGTGACTTGAATGGGTTTGATGATTTATAAGTGCAACTAATTTAGGAAACGAGGGGTCATCATGGGAGAAAAGATACCTGCAAGCATTTCCAGAACGATTCAAACGAAACTTGTTTTACCGCCCGATACGAATCATATGGGGACCATATTCGGTGGTACCGTTTTAGCTTATATTGATGAAATAGCCGCCATTACAGCAATGAAACATAGTGGAAAGATTGTTGTGACAGCTTCGATAGACACCGTGACTTTTTTATCTTCCGCTAAAGTGGGAGATATCTTAACTTTAGAAGGCGTGGTCATATCTACTGGCAGGACATCTATGGAAGTTTATGTGAAAGTGAAATGTCAACATTCCGAGACAGGTGTAGAAACACTTACTACTACAGCTATTTTAACGATGGTTGCGGTGGATAGTGAAGGCCTTCCGACAAAAGTTAATGGCGTTATCCCTGAAACCGAAGAAGAAAAAGTACTTTTTAAGGATGCGCAGGCAAGAAGAGAAAGAAGATTAATGATTCGTTAGCATTGGGGACCCCGCTGTATATGACGTAATTTCGTTTATATGGTGGGGTTCTTTTAGACATTTGATTTAACTCATGAGAGAAAAACCAATCATTGCCGAGATCAGCCCTACCGTAATTGAAGTGAAAACATAAATCACAGCTAATTTCACTTTGTTGGCTTGAAGTAGAGTCACCGTTTCATGTCCGAAGGTGGAGAAGGTCGTAAATGCTCCACAAAAACCAACTCCAACAAACAGCCATAACAATTCGCTGATATGATTAGTGAGGTGAAGTTGAGTCAGCAAACCCAATAAAAATGAACCTGTGATGTTTACTATCCAAGTAGCTAATGGGAAAGGTGTTTGTGTAGTTCCACTAATCCACTTTCCTATGATAAATCGTGCTGCTGCACCTAAAGCTCCGCCTATCCCGACAATCCAAATCATGCTACATCACTTCTCTTCTTCTAGTTAAAGCTAATTTATGACCTATATATACGAAAATAAATCCAATTAACGTTGATGCCAATATATAGATTATACCCAAGAAAACAAGACCATCTTGAAACAAGTCTAGAATTTCTACGGAAAACGTGGAGAAGGTTGTAAAGGAACCGATAAATCCAGTTCCAATGAGCAGTGTATATTCCGCTTTAAATTTTTTCTTCCTGTTGATGAATGTCAAAAACCATCCTAAACTAAAACAGCCAATGAGGTTGATTATAAAGGTGTCTAATGGGAATCCATAACTAGTTTGAATCCATTCCCCCATAGCAAATCTGCAAATTGCCCCAAAGAAACCGCCGATCATTACTAGTAATAAGCTCAATTCATTCACCTCATGTTCCGCAATGTAAATATATCCTCTTTACCTTTGACAGAAGTCATTAGCATTAGTCAGATAGCGAAGACTCAACAACCATATCATATCAGTGTACAAAAAGAAGAACCAGCTACTGTAGCTGGTTCTTATGTTTTAGTTAATGCTTTCTTCATAATAAAATTGTTCTGGTAGCTGCTGTTTCTTAAGCTGTTGCTTTGGTTTTGGATTTTGGTTGTCAAAGCGTGCATAGTCATAGATTGCTGTTGAAACGATTTGAGCTACATCTTTAAGCTTTTCTTTACTGATTTTATCGATTGTGTCTTCTGATGTGTGGTACCAAGGCTCCAATGGGCTATGGATGAACAGTGCTGCTGGAATACCAGCTTCCGCAAATGGGACGTGGTCACTGCTTCCACTACGTCCAAGTCTTGTAGGTTCACCATTTAGACGTAAGCTGGACGCTTGTGTTAACTCTGTTACTAAGTTAGGTTCTCCATCTACTGAATTCACAACTAAATCTCCCGCATCACGGCTTCCGACCATGTCGAGGTTGAAATTCGCAACAATGCGGTCCCGTTCCGCTTGTGATAAGTTGGCGACATAGTGTCTGGAACCAATCAAGCCTAACTCTTCTGCACCGAAAGTGATGAAGCGGAGTTCTGTATCGGTTGGCAGATTTTTAAATACACGTGCCAATTCTAGTACCATTGCCGTTCCTGAAGCATTATCATTCGCTCCTGGTGCACCTGGCACAGAGTCATGGTGAGACGTTACGGTGATGACTTTACCGGTGTCTTTCTTTTTATTGGTCGGTTTCTTAGAAGCAATGACGTTATGAGATGTACGCAGTCCGGCAGATGCTCCTACAACTTGTAAGGAAGCTTGCACAGCTTCACCATTCTCAAGCTTGGTGACAAGTTCTTCCCCTTGGGCTTGCGTAATGGAAACGACAGGAACGTAACGATCGTCCGTAGTACCGAGGGTTCCATTAATGACACCAGATGTATTATTGAAAATAATAACACCTACTGCTCCTTTTTCAGAAGCATTGACAACTTTTTCTGCAAAAGAATTGGAACCACGTTGAACGAGAGCGATTTTACCGCTTAGGTCTACCCCTTCCAACTCCTCTTCCGTTGCAAACCCAACATATTCCAACTCCGCCTGAACGTCTCCACTAGGAGTGTACGTAAATGGGAGGGTATCTACATTGGTACCGTCTATTGCCAGTTCGACTGTATGAGGCGCTGTATACCCGAAGTATTCAAACTCTTGGATTTCAGCATCATAGCCATAGGATTCAAATTGTTCCTTCACATACTGAACGGCCGCATATTCTTCCGGTGTAGAAGCAACCCTTGGCGTTTGTTGCAAATGGTCGATGTTGTCATAGATATTATCGACATTGATTTTATTGATGACCTTATTGTCGATCGGGTCTTTCAAAATTTGCTGTGGAGGTGTGATTGTTTGGTGTGCAAAGGCTGGTGCACTAAATCCTCCTACTACTAATAAAATGGCAAGAACGATGGATAATAGCTTGCTATTCTTCTTCAAATTAGTAACCTCCTAGTAAATTTTGGTAGTTTAGAATATTACTATAAATTCTATAATAGTTTAAATAGTATTACTAGGTGATTTCTTCCTAATGTTTATAGGCGTTAACTCCTGTTTTTTGTGAAAATACCTTATAATTATATTAAAGGTGGGTCTAACTGATTACTAGATTGTTTATTTACTATTATTGAGGACTTAATATTCAAAAGGATAAAATCAACGGAGTCGGCTCCATCCTCCTTAAAAGAATATAGGATAAACGACTCCAATGAATTTCCTTATCTTTTGTCAGAAAAAATGACACCTTCTTCAGGTGTCATTTTTCGTTTCTAATTTAGTATCTTCACTGTCAATATTATTCATTGGTTTTAGTAGTTTGCTCTGGTAATGTATCCCAAAAAGACACGTCTTGATTGTTTATAGATCCGTCTGCAACAGCTCTTAGTGTTGCATCTAGCGTATTAACAGTCTGTTTAATTAGATAACCATTACTCTTTTGCCCGATGACTCGCGATGGGTCGTTATGGTCAGACATCCCGCGCATTTCAAATAAAAGGGTAGCAATATCATATTGTACAGCAACTCCATTACGAGCAATTGTTTCCGCGCTTCCACCAGGGTATTTTCCTAAGAGAGCCCAACCTTTTGGACTCAGTTCATTGTAGACGACAGCACCCAATTGTTTGGACTTTTCCACTACATCTTCTTTGACATTAGGTGTGGTCGGGTAAAGAATGGACCCGGAGACTAATTCATCCCCATTGATTACTCTGTCAGCTCCTTGATGATGGAGGTCAATCATGTAATCAATATCATATTTCTGTAAAACATTTTCATGCAAAGCTTGTGTTTCAGGTTCTATTTTGTCAATATGGTCGCGATTTATATCTACACCATTCGCATTATATCTAGTTAGATGACGATCACCACTAGCGATATAATCCTCTAATGAAAAATTCACGTCCCCCATCGCACCATCCGCATTTAACATAGGTAATATTAGCACGTTAACATGATCCAATACTCCCTTTGTTTTTCCTGTTCCTAAATGCTTAATGAATTCTAGTGTTCCTTCTGTAGTTAATTGTTCATTTCCGTGTTGTTGAGTTAAGTATAGAATAGTTGGATTTTCTGGATTGGATATATATTTTACAAGGTGAATATCTCGTCCTTTTACGGTTTGGCCAATGACTTCTATTTCCATTCTTTCTTGTTTTGCTTCTTGTTTCTCTAGGAAATCAACCATTTCTTGGTAAGTAGAAAGAATAGAGGTGTTTATCGTTTCATTCCCTCCATAGTTAGGACCATTCCCAGCCGCATTGACAAGCGGGGAAGTGATAGATGTTCCACCGATTACTAGAGTTCCTGCAAGACAGAGTGTTAATAGTTTCTTTTTCATGAAAGTCCCTCCAAGTATGTAATTTAGTGCATATAATGCATTATAATTCAAAATATTTGGATCAACATGATTAACTAAGACTATTTATGTAAAAGATTTAGAACTTTTGGAACTGGCCGAATGGGATGGGTGAGTAAACGTTTGATAGAAGATTAACGGGACCTAAAATTCCCATGCAAGCCCCCATGATGACGAATGTTTTGCTGTTCATTATCAAGTGCTCCACGAAATGTTGCATTGTATTCCGGTGTTACTCAAAAAACTGGATCGCTTCACTTTTGCTTTGAAAAAAATAAGTTGAGTTAGGAATACTGAATTCAAAACTTATTAATTGCAAATTTATCAATTGAGTGGTAAAGTGATAGTAACGAAAGGAAGTGAGCATATATGAAGAAAAATACACTTGGCTCATTAATTTGGCTGAGGACTACCCGTTTCACACATCAAAGTAATAAACTATCAAATGAATATTTAAAGCTATTTGGCATCACTGTAGCCCAGTTTGATGTATTGAATCAGGTTGCGAGTTACCAACCGATTACGCAAAGTGAGCTTGCTGAGAAAGTTACCGTTTCAGAGGGGGAATATCCCGTATGCTCACTCGGCTCGATCAGGAAGGTTATATTCAACGCAAGAAAGATTGGAAAACAAATTGGGTATCCCTTACACAAAAAGGACAGGAGAAGGTGGAGGAAGTATTTGGCCATCAGTTAGCCTTCCAAACGTCTTTGCTGGATGACTGTTTAACAGAAGCAGAACAGAAAACATTGTACCAATTAATGACGAAACTTCAGAAACATACACATAGCAAATTGGAATCTCTATAAATTTATTTTTTTCAATTTCACTTGATTAGTAAAATGATAAAAAAGGAGAATCAATATGTATAATATTCCAGGACACCATCATATTTCGATGATAACTAAAAACGCCAATGATAATAACCATTTCTATAAAAATATTCTCGGTTTACGCCGAGTAAAGATGACGGTCAACCAAGATGATCCATCGATGTATCACTTGTTTTACGGAGATAAAACCGGAAGTCCTGGCACGGAGCTGACATTTTTCGAAATCCCTTTGGCAGGCTATACGTATCGTGGTACGAACGCCATTACGAGAATTGGATTGCTCGTTCCTTCAGAAGAAAGCCTTCATTACTGGAAAGAAAGATTTGAAGAGCATGAGGTATATCATGCAGAAATCGGAACGTATGCAAATCGTCCTGCCCTGAAATTTGAGGATCCGGATGGACTTCGACTAGTGTTACTTGTCGGCGAAGGGGAGAGACTCGATTTCTGGGAAACATGGGAAAAATCAAATGTCCCTGAGGAGCATCAAATACAGGGTATGGGACCTGTGGAAATGACTGTAAAAAGGCTTGATAAGTTGGCAAGAACTTTGACTGATATGTTTGGTTATACCGAAGTGAGCCGTAATGAAAGTGAAGCAATTTTTCAATCGATCGAGGGAGAGGTTTTTGGAGAAATCGTAGTGAAATATCAAGACGGACCATCCGAAAGACCAGGCCGAGGCAGTGTACATCATTTGGCAATTCGGGTTAAAACAGATGAGGAACTCGAATATTGGGCGGAACAGGTGAAACAAAGAGGATTCCATTCTTCTGGTATTGTTGACCGCCATTATTTCAAGAGTCTCTACTTCCGTGAGTCGAATGGAATACTGTTTGAAATTGCTACCGACGAACCGGGATTTTTAGTTGATGAGGATGTAGAAACACTAGGCGAAAAACTTGATTTACCACCGTTTTTAGAAGAGCGTCGTAAAGAGATTGAAGCAAAACTTGCACCTATAAAAGATTAGAAATGAGAGAGGTGGAAAAGGTGATAAATATCTTACCGAGAATTAATGAGTTAGCAAAAAAGCAACGTGAAATAGGATTAACAGTGGCGGAAAAAGTGGAACAAAAAAGACTTAGAAAAGAGTATCTAGGTGCCATCCGTGGACAAGTACTCGGTACTTTTTCTGGAATGAAGGTGGTAGACCCGCTCGGAAATGATGTCACACCTGATAAAGTACGTAAGTTGGAAATAAAAGATTCATAATCGGTTAGAACCCACTACGTTGGTTGAGCGTAGTGGGTTTATTAATTTGTTAACTAGTATTTCAAAGTTGCGGACCATATCAAAAGGTAAAAAGGAGCAACTACACAAATGGCAAGAAGAATAAGGGCGAGGTAAAAGGGAAGCTCAGATGCCATTCCAACTGCATTTCTCAGCATCGCTTCATTAATTAGGATAAAAGCGATAAAACTGACATTTTGCAGGAGCAGCATGACGATTTCCATTCGTTTGTACTGAATTTCTTTATTCGCCTCTGTTAGATTAATGTAGTTCATCTTTTCTGGGCGCTTTACTAGAAAACCAATAAATAGCCAAATGAGAATACTAAGTACTGGGATGGCTAATAGAAAGTATTTAGAACCCCAATTATCCGCTGTTCCACTACCGGTAAAATGAATTGCAATCCTCTCCGGGATATTAGGCCAAAGATAAAATAAGTGGAACATATGAAAACCAAAGATTGCGATGGAGATAGTGAAGAGAGTGATTTTCAGACGATTATTCATCTAAATCTCCTCCTGATTTATCTTGTTGAACCAAGATAATATTCTTGTGTTACCTCTTTCAGTAAAAAACTTGTATATAGGTTACGAGAGACCATCTCGCGTTCTCTCTTACTCTCGAAATGGAGCCACAAGGTAACGTGAGACTCTCTCGCGTTCTCTCTTACTCTCGAAATCGAGCCACAAGGTAACGTGAGACTGTCTCGCGTTCCTTCCTACTCTCAAAATTGAGGCACAAGGTAACGTAAGACTGTCTTGCGTTCCTTCTTACTCTCGAAATCAAGTTACAATGTAACGTGAGACCATCTTACGTTCTCTCTTACTCCCAAAATCGAGCCACAAGGTAACGTGAGACTGTCTCGCGTTCCTTCTTACTCTCGAAATCAAGTTACAATGTAACGTGAGAACTAAACTAGGCTTAACAACGTGCATCCTCAATTTGTAAAACCTTAATTTCCACGCTTCCACCTCTGTTCCAGGAGCACCTATTTTAACTCATCTAATAATTTTTCCCATTCATCAAAGGACAACTTATCCTCAATATGTTTCAATTCATCCGGAACATCGACATGACACATCAGCTCTAAGCTATTCCCATCCGGATCATCAAAATAGACGGAGGCATTGCCTTGATGTGGTCTGATGAATGGATCGACGGATGTTTGACTTCCAAATGGAACAGCTTCGATTTGGATTGATTCCAGCCATTTTAAGGATTCTTTCAAATCATCATATGTAACTCGGAAAGCGACATGTCTTAGTGCCGGGTGA
The DNA here is from genome assembly GCF_042678205.1 of Oceanobacillus luteolus. Taxonomy (NCBI): domain Bacteria; kingdom Bacillati; phylum Bacillota; class Bacilli; order Caryophanales; family Bacillaceae; genus Oceanobacillus; species Oceanobacillus luteolus. The sequence continues at coordinate 35,211 of NZ_JBHUDE010000161.1, read as the reverse complement.
TAAGGGGTTTGGACCTCTTCGCCTTCCCATAATCCTAACCAACTTTTCCCTTTCTCTATCCAATAGAAGGCCGTATCTTCATCACGCCAAGCAAATTTCAATCCTAACTTTTCGTAAAATTTCATGGAAACTTCTAGGTCTTTTACTGGTAAATGTGCTTCATATAATCCTTGTAACATTACTATCACTCCTAGAATATCATTATTTTTTTGTAATAAATAAGTGTTGCCCGATTGTTCAACTTCTCATTAAAGCCTGTTAACTAGATGGTTCTTGCAATCATCCTTATGTTGATAGAAGCATACTAAATCTTTAAAGCCATAAAGTGTGTAGGGTCCAATTACTCACTCTCAAGTAATACAATAGCAGTTAACTGACCCCTTTTTGTCTCAAGCCATTCTCCGTTACCCCAAAATATGGGACCACTAGCTCCACCTCCATCGTTTCCTATTTTGGTTGCTGTTAAATTATTATTCAATGTTGTTATAGCTTTACCCTGCTTTATAGAAAATCTAGAAGAACATGTTGAGCATCATACTTTGGAGTATATTCAGAGGAAAAACTGAAGAAAAACTTCCCCATAAAAGGGTAGTAAAAAGGAAAAAATAGGGTATAGATAAGTTGAACTTAAAAAAGGCAGTCGAGCAAACAACTTAAGTGCGAATGGTTTATGTGTTTGATCGACAAAATTCATTTGAAAGAAGGGAGCAAGTCAACATGCAAAAGAGGGTATTTATTTCACCGAAAAAGTATATTCAAGGTGCTGGTGCTATTAGCCAACTTGGAGAAGAGGTCGGAAAAATAGGAACGACACCGCTTGTCCTATCTGACAGTGTTGTTTGGGGAATCACTGGCGACGCAGTGGAAGAAAGTTTTAAGGCGGCGGATATTTCCTACACATTCGAAGAATTCTCCGGCGAAGCCTCCAATACAGAAATCGATCGTCTTACCGGTGTAGGCAAAGATAAAAATACAGATGTCATTATTGGTCTAGGTGGCGGGAAAACAATTGACACGGCTAAAGCAGTAGCAGATGCACTCGATGTACCGGTTGTCATTGCACCGACTACAGCTTCAACCGACGCGCCAACGAGTGCACTGTCCGTCATTTATTCTGATGAAGGGGTTTTTGAAAGTTACAAGTTTTATAATAAGAATCCCGATTTAGTGTTGGTCGATTCCAAAGTTGTCGTTGGAGCACCGGTCCTCTTGTTAGCTTCAGGTATGGGAGATGCGATGGCGACCCTTGTGGAGGCCAGAGCTTCACAAAAAAGAAATTCGAACACGATGGCAGGTGGAAAGGCTACGCTTGCTGCGCAGGCAATTGCTGAAAAGGCGGAAGAAATTTTATTTGAACAAGGTCCTGCAGCATATAAAGCGGCTAAACAAGGGTTAGTGACTCCGCAAGTTGAAGCAGTTATTGAAGCGAATACATTGTTATCCGGATTAGGTTTTGAAAATGGTGGATTAGCAGCTGCCCACGCAGTCCATAATGGATTCACGGCATTGGAGGGAGAAGTCCACAATCTGACTCATGGCCAGAAAGTAGCCTATGGTATCCTGACTCAATTAGTATTGGAAGGGTATCCGGATACAGAAATTCTCCGCTATGCCCACTTCTTCCAAGCAATTGAACTGCCAACTACATTGAAAGAGCTTCATTTGGAAGATGCTTCCTATGAAGATTTACTGAAAATCGGTGAGCTGGCAACTGCGGAAGGTGAAACAGCCCGAAATATGGATTCAGATCTGACACCAGAACAAGTTGCAGATGCCATTTTGGCAGTAAATGAACTTACCAAAAACGGATAAGGAGTCAGCCTCAAACGCGGGGGGCCTGCTCCCCCGCTAATAATAAACGGAGGCCGTTCAAAATGACTAATATAGTAGAGCCTTCATGAAATACAACTGCCATCGGTAAATTCAATAAGCCAAACAGGTTCAGGATGATTAATGTAATAATGACAGCAATAGAAAATAAAATATTCCCTAGGATGATCCGGTTCAGTTTATAGCTCAGTTTAAAACTATAAAACAACTTTGCCAGGTTATTCTTGACGATGACGACATCAGCTGACTCCATTGCGACAGAAGAACCGCTACCCATTGCGATTCCTATATCTGCGTTCGCAAGTGCGGGAGCATCGTTAATGCCGTCTCCAATCATGCCAACTACTTTACCTTTTTTCTGACTATCATTAACATAGCTGATTTTGTCTTCTGGCAGACAAGAAGCGACATACTCATCTATGCCTACTTCTTCAGCAACTTTTTTCGCAACCAATTCATTATCCCCGGTTAATAGGGAAACATGAATTCCTTCCTTTTGGAAACCATCAATCGCTTGCTTCGATTCTTCGCGTACTTGGTCTGCGAGAGAGAAGTATCCGACAATCTCATTACCTTTCCCTACGAAAACCATCGTATTTCCTTCCATCACTTTACTGCGATAACCATTCACATCTTCAAAGGAATCGAAGACGGAAGGTTTGCCGACTATGATATCACCTTTCTGTACCCCGGAGCCGGCTACTTCTTCCACCGACTCCGTCTGGTCAACTGTATCCAAGTCCAATTCTGGAAATGTATTTACGATCGCTTCAGCAATCGGATGGCTGGATTGTTGTTCCATGTATACCACTTCTTTTAAAATATCTTCATCTACTTCATAATCAGTAACCTGGAACTCTCCATAGGTCAACGTTCCAGTTTTATCGCTGTACAATACATCCATCGTGCTCAGTGCTTCCATCGCTGCCCCGCCTTTGAATAGAACCCCATTCTTTGCTCCATTACTAATCGCACTTAATGTGGCCGGGGTTGCTGAAGCGACTAAGGCACAGGGACTTGCTACGGTCAGTAATACCATTCCTCGATAAAACGATTCTTGGAAAGTGAAATCTTGAAAAGCATAGAGGATGAAAATAAAAATCGGAACGGCAACTAATACACCAATAACGTATTTCGCTTCAATCCGATCAATGAATTTAGAAATTTTTGATGGCCGGTTTTGAGCTTCTTCCACCATCCGGATAATATTTGAAAAGACAGTTTCACTACTTAATTTATTTACTGTAAGATGAACGACATTTCCCTCATTGATGGTTCCTGCAAAAATTTCGTCGCCCTTATCTTTTTCTACAGGGACGGATTCTCCCGTTAACGCAGCTTCATTAACCAATGTTTTCCGGTCTGTGTAGCCGTCGATAGGGATTTGTTCTCCTTTTGTCACTACAACGGTATCGCCTACTCTCAATTCCTTCGTAGGCACTTCATGGATTTCTCCATTTTCTTTTAGTACTTGTGCTGTCGCTGGCACTTGAGCCATAAGCTCGGATATGGCGCTCGTTGATTTGTCAGATGCATAATCTTCCAGTACCTCGGCTCCGGCAAAGATGAGTAGCAATAAAGCCCCTTCGGATTCATAATCAATTAAAACTGCGCCTAATGCTGCCAATATCATCAGTAAATCCACATTGGGGGACTTGGATTGAATTGTATCCACTACAGCATCTTTTGCGGCATAAAATCCTAAAAAGAAGATGGCTACATAAAATGCGTATGTACTATACGTTTCGTTAATTTGTGTAAAGATGAACCCTAAAACAATAAATATAATACCAGTAAGTAAAAATTGACCAGGTCGTGTCTTCATTAAGTAAGTTAACATTTCACTCTCCCCTTTGACTTTTAATTATTAAATCAAATAACCATCTATAACTATTACTATTTTATAGTTATTATCGTTATGTAATGATTATAAAATAAGTGATGGGTTATGTCAAAGGGAGTGAATTCCTTTCTTTTCCAGATTTGAAAGATGATTTTAATCAAAAAAATACCCTTTTTATTTTTATGTGTACCTTTCCATTATTATTTCCAAAAAAACCTTGACCCTAACGTTTGCGTTAGAGTTTAATATAGGACTATACAAATTACCTTTAATAAAGGAGTGTAAGGAATGTACTTAGTCGGACAGCTTTCTAAAATAACAGATGTGAGTGTAAGAACGCTTCATTATTACGATGAAATAGGTTTGCTTACCCCTTCTAAAAAGTCGGATACAGGATACCGTTATTACACGAAGGACGATCTCATCAAGCTTCAACAAATCATCGTGTTGAAAAAGCTTGGCTTTAAACTATCCCAAATCAAACCGATGATACTCGAAAACACAAAAACGACCAAAGTCGAAACATGGAAACAAGTTTTTGAAATGGAGATTGGAAAAATACAAGAAGAAAAACAGAGGTTGGATGCACTGGAACAAAGTCTGCACGGTGTCTTGCATGCTCTGGAATTGACGGGGGACGTGTCGACACAGTTTATATTAGATATTATTCAATCCGTTCAATCCGACCATATCGATAGCTTCCTTCACCGTAATTTTACAGAAGAAGAACAAACCATTCTCATCAAACAAATGCCTAATCTAACGACACATGATGAAAAAACGAAAAAGTGGATGAATCTTTTGAAGAAAGTACATCAAACAAAAAGGGAGCCTGTTGACTCCAAGCCTTCGCAAGAGCTTGCCAAGGAAATGATGGAATTTATCCAGCAAGAGTTGCAGATTGATGACGCGATCATTGATAAATATTGGGAAAAAATTAAACCGGAAAATAGCGGACAATCGGAGAAAGTATTAGGTTTGGATAAAGAAACGATGGAATATATCGAACAGATTTTGGATCGGTACGAGCAAAACGGGAAGGAGGCTGAGGGACGTGGCGAGGCAAACTAGAAAAAAAGGTGCAAAATGGGATGTTTTCCTGTACCATCTCATTCTGTTTGTCGTAGTGCATATCGTGTTTGTGCTGATTGTTGGTGTTCTGCCGCTCTCAGAGTTAGGCAGCGATTCTTATATAGTTTTTATAAAAGAAAACTTCCTTAACAAAGGTGTAAATATTTATAAGATCCATACGGTAAATGTCATTAGTGGAATATGGAAAACCGTCTTAATCATTCATCTCATCATTGAGCTCATTGAAACATTATTTCCGAGCAAGAAAAAAGAGAGTATAGAAAAAACAAAGGAAAAACGTACGAAAGAGAAAAAGGAAAGTCCGAATCGTGCCTGGTTTTATTTAATCGTAGCTGGTTTACTGGAAATAATTTGGGCTACTGCCTTAAAAGTCGATATGCTTGCAGGGCCGTTATTGATTACGCTCATTGTCAGTTTTGATTTACTCATTCGGGCGGTGAAACAGTTGGGAGTTGGGACTGCTTATGCTGTGTTCACTGGAATAGGTACAGCTGGCTTAGTCATCGTTGACACATTCGTTTTTCAAGAACCGTTAAGTTTTCTAAAAATATTTTTCATCATACTGCTTGTCATTTTTATTGTCGGTCTGAAATGGACGTCAGAAGCTGAAGGGGATGTGAGTAAATGAGTTGGCTCTATTTGATTCTTGCAGGCTCCACAGAAATTATAGGAGTCGTCGGTTTGAAAAAAGTATCAGAGAAAAGCAGTTGGTTCGGCTATTTACTTGTCATTGGTGGTTTTATCATCAGTCTTATGCTATTGCGTCTCGCCTTGGAAGAAATCCCTTTATCCATTGCCTATGCGGTATGGATGGGTATTGGGACTGTAGGTGCAACGCTGGTCGGTATCCTGTTTTTTAACGAGTCGAGAAGTCCTTGGCGCGTGGTCTGTATGATAGGGATTATTGTAAGTGTAATTGGCTTGAGGGTAGTCGCCTGATGATACTCGTTCATCAAGCACTTGTTTTGCTATTTTGTCAGACGTAAATTATAATTATTCTGAATACATTTAGTACTGGAGGTATTTAAATGGCGAAAGTAGCATTTCTTTTAGCAAGTGGATTTGAAGATTCTGAGATGAAAAATCCTTATGAAGCGGTGAAAGAAGCAGGACATGAAACAGTTATTATCGGTTTGGAAAAAGGAGCAACATGTGACGGGAAAAAGGGCACGGTCTCCTATACAGCTGACATCGGAGCGGCTGAAGCGAAGGCTGAGGACTTCGATGCTGTCATCATCCCTGGTGGAGGAGCTCCAGAAGCTTTACGTGTGAATGATGACGTCGTTCGCTTCGTAAAAGAAATCAACCAAGAAGATAAATTAGTCGCTGGAATTTGTCATGGACCACAGGTAATGATCAGTGCGGATATCTTAAAAGGAAAGCAAGCAACATGCTATATCGGTATCCGTGATGACGTGAAATTGGCAGGTGCAGAATACAAAGATGAAGAAGTAATAGTCAGTGAAAATGTGATCACTTCACGCACACCGAAAGACGAACCTGCATTTATCCGTGAAATCCTTGCTAAATTAGCATAAATACGTATTCAAAAATCGGTTTCCACACGTGGGGACCGGTTTTTTTGTCGTTATATGTAAATTTGAGATGTTAATTGGGGTTCTAAAGATACAACCCTCCTACCCTTTATTCTGCATCAGACGAGCCGAGGTTGCATGTAATGTAAAGGGGAGGAGGTTCACAGTGAAAAAAATATTATATGCGCTGGTGGCGTTATCTTCCATATGGATGCTTGCAGCGTGCAGTTCAGCGGAAGCGGATGAAGTGCTGGAGTTCCATAATGATATGGTTGATTATGTGAATCCTAGGATGGATGATTTGCTTGAATTGAATGATGAAATACTCTGGATGACATCGGAAGAGGATGCATTGGAGTTGCAAAAAAATGAGATCATTCCAGCTCTGAAGGAAATCCAAGATTACATCCATTCCAAAGATCCGAAATATGAAATAACTAAAGAATATCATGAATTAATCCGTAATTGGATGGATGCATTAAGTGAAGCGGTACATTTAGAAACGGAAGCCGTCGAAGGACTCTTAGCTGGCACATTGACAGAAGATGAAGCATGGGAGCTTATTCGGCTTTCTGAAGAAGCAGTGGATGAATCTTTGAAATATGATAAACAAGTTTATGATAAGTGGGAGGAGATTAAAGAAGAGTATAGTTTTGAGGATGTGGAGTGAATGAATCCCTAATAAATGAAACAAAAAATGCTCCAAAATATAATTAAATAAAATAATTTAACAAAAAACGCCCCCAAATTATCTTCTCATTCGATTATAGATATGAAGGGATAAAAGGGAGGTGTTTTTTGTATGGAGAAAAAGGTCTTGACTGTGAAGGAAGTGGCGGAGTATCTAGGAGTACATGTAGATACGGTGCATAGGATGGTAGAGGCAGATGAGATTCCTCACTCTTGCTGGTGGGGTGAAATCTTATTTGTGAAAGAAATGGTAGATCTTTGGATTGATAATCTTCACCTGAATTAAATAGATTTACGTTAATTATGATGGAGGCCTACATAGTAGATATGTCGGCTTCACTAGAAAAAAGGAGAATTTCAATGAATTATATAAAACAATTAAATATGTTCAAACAGTATTTGGAACATCATGAACTGCCGTCAGTCGCAATCCTTTTATGGCATACATTAATGCTGATCAACAATCGGACAGGGTGGAAGAAAAGCTTTAATGCCCCACAAATTCTAATTCAGCAATATAGTGGTCTAACGAAACAGCGTTTGTCGGATGCAAGGAAGGTTCTTGTAGAACATGGACTGATCCGTTATGCAAAAGGCAACAAAGGTCGCGCACCGGTTTATGAAATGATTATCCTGTACGACTCGTTTTTATTTGATAAGACGGACCTTTCACCGGACTTATCCGCGGACCTATACGAGGACGAATCGCGGAACATACCTAAACTAAAACATAAACAAAAGAGTAGTAGTGGTGGAGAGCAAGCGACTCAATTCTACGAGGAAAACTTTTCCCAGTTGACACCTGCAGTAGGTAACATCATTGAAAAATGGTGTGAACTATTCAAAGAGGAGGTCGTCCTCGAAGCGATGCGCATGACTGTGATGCAAGGCGGCAAGACATTGAAATATATCGAAAAGATTCTAACCGCCTGGTCTCGTGCCGGTCTCCGAACCGTCAAGGAAGTACGGGTATATGAGGAAGAAAAAGAAAGTCTTCGTATAGAGACAGGGACCGTAAGAAAGCAGGAACATGCCGGAAGTAAGTCATTGTTTGATGAATTAAGGGAGGAGATGATCGTATGAATAGGGAACAAGCAATTGATGTGTTGGAAACGATTCAGGCATTTTATCCGAAAGTGAATATGGACAAGCGGAAAGCAAGGATTCTCATTCCTGAGCTGGAGAAGATGGATTATGACGGTGTGATGAAGAATCTTTCAGCACATGTCGCTGCCCACCCCTATGCTCCGACGTTATCCGAAATAGCTGCGTATCCCACCGAACAGAATGATTACATAGCAGAGTCGATTGGCTGGGAGGAAGAGGCGAAGAAAGTGCCTGAGGAAGTGAAACGTGAATTTTTCGAGGCGTTCAGGAAGTTGGTGGAAAGGTTTGATGGTGATCGAGAATTATGAAGCGGAGACAGCAGTACTTGGCTCGGTGTTGCTCGACGGTTCTCTTTTTAAGGATCTGGAAGTGCAGGAAGAGCACTTCCATGATTCCCGCCACAAGCTTATATTTCGGGCGATGAAACTAGTAGCTGATCAAGGAGAATCTATTGATGTTATCACTGTAACAGCAAGGCTTGGAGATAATATCTATCAAGCCGGAAATACTTCCTATCTCGTTTCGCTTGGGGAATCTGTACCAACGACTGCTACCTTGAAGCATTATGAAAAGCTTGTTTATGAAGCATATCGAATGAGAAAGTCTAGAGAATATGTCATTGATTACTTGGAAAACCCATCAGAAAAAGGAATTGAAAAGCTTATTGCTAATCTCGAGGCCATTCAAGAGATCGGTACGGTAAACAGTGAAAAGTCTGTTTACGACCATCTCGTGGAAATTGCGGAGGAAATCTCCTATCCGGAACAGAGGAATCCTGGCTTATCTACATCGTACGAGCAGTTGGATTATATGACAGGTGGTTTACAACGAGGAGATTTACTAATACTCGCGGCACGTCCATCCGTCGGGAAGACGGCCTTCGCACTTAACCTTGCTGCGGGGCATGCGAAACAAGGTGGCATGACGACTGTGATTAGCCTAGAGATGGGAACGAAGCAGTTGTTGAAGCGGATGATTTCTACAGAAGGGAAGGTGAACGGTCGAAAATGGCGTTCGCTGGCATTTAGCGCAGATGATTATGATAAAGCCCTTTATGCAATTGGGGAGATTGCCAATTGGAAGCTCGAAGTCACGGATACGAAACGCACATTGCTTGAAATCCGTTCGGCGATACGCAAAATGGTACACGACCATCCACATGAAAATCACCTCATCATCATTGACTACCTGCAGTTAATTACCCCAGCTACCCGACGAGAACGAAGAGATATCGAAGTGGGGGAGATCACCAGGGAACTGAAGTTGTTGGCAGTCGAGCTGAACATTCCAATTCTATTAATTTCTCAGCTGTCCCGAAATGTGGAAACCCGTCCAAATAAACGCCCAATGTTATCCGACTTACGCGAATCAGGCAATATCGAACAAGATGCAGATGTAATATTTTTTCTATATCGAGAGGATTATTATGACAAGGATAGTGACAAAGGCAACGAGGTCGAGGTGATTATTTCCAAGCACAGAAATGGACCGACGGGGACGGTGAAGTTGGTGTTTGAGAGGGAGTATGGGTGGTTTGGGGAGGTGTCTGGTGGCTAGGGAATTCCAGGCTCTTTTCTCTTGGTTATAAAAACTATAGGTTCAAATAGATTGAAAGTCAGAATTATTACTGAGAATAGTAAAGGCATTATTAGAAAGTAGGGTGGTAGCTTATGTGTTTGATAGGGATTTTAAAGGAGGAGTTATTTGGGGAGTCAGGTTACTCCCCGAAGGAGGCGTGTTAAATGTCTCGTATTAGCTATTTAAAATCCACACCTATTAACCAGATGGGGAATTTTATGAGGCTTTCAATATCCTCTAAGTCCTTCCTTGTCTTGTCAAAGTTAACGGTACCATCACTAATATATTTTGAAAGGTTTCCTGAAGCGGTAATATACACTAAGAAATCCATATCAACAAGTTGTTCTATTTGGATGGTTTTTAGCAAATCATAATATAATAATGCCCAGTTACCGAATTGAATTTCACCAATAATTGTAGGTTCGTTCTTGGGATAGTCCATATCTATCCCTTCTGTAATAGATTCTAATTCATGAACATCCGCTAGTTTCCTCCAGTCGGCTCTTTTGAAAAGTTCTCTATTCCAACGACTTTTCCCATCAAAAATAGCCCTTCTTCCAAAGCAGTAGTTTCTAAAATTAACTAAGTTATATAATTCGTCAAACAAAGCAAAATCAAATCCACCAATTTTAGTTGAATCGTAAAAGACCCCTTCTTTGAAGTCAACCTCATATTTCATTTCAGGGATATTAATTTTAAAGTTATCTCTTATTGAGGTGTTCAACGAGTCCGCTTTTATTCGTCTCGCATATCTTATTCCATCCTTATATTGCCTCTTTTCAGTAGAAAACTCCAATCCTTTTAATTCAATTTGAAGTGTTTCTAATATCTGTTCGTAAATATTGTTATGTCTCCTTAAAAACAGATCTGCGTGTCTGAAAAACACTTGGCTTTCTTTAGTGACTATAAGATTTCCTGTACTCCGATTAACCCAATCTTCTGCTTCTTGTTCATTCATATCAAAAACCTTACGTATATTTTGTGTCAAAGATATCCCTCCGTGTTTGCTCCGTTAACAGTGAGCCTGATTATCATTCAAGATTCCTAACAATTTCAGCTATATAATTGTTATTTAACCAATAACATTGCTTGGTAATGGTTTGCCCATTTGGCAGTAACACCTTATCTTTACCATCTGCACCTTTCGGACGAACATGAGCGACCCCGTTAAATCCACTTTTTGGTAAATCATTCATTTCAACAAGTTTCTTTCCCCGCATTTTATATTGAATATTTATTCCTTCACGGATTTTTAAGTTTATCTCTTCCCATAACTCCCTGATTTCTTTTTCTATGGTCTGTATTGGCATATTCCATAGTTTAATTCCTTTAAAGAAAAGCTCTCTTTCAGGATTTTCTCTCTTACTTTCTTTGTATTCAAAAACAACGAAAAGAAATTTTGTCTCTAAAAATCGATTGCGGACATAACTTTCTTCCCAGGATTCATTGGTCCATAGCTGAAAATCTATGTTCTCAAACGACATGGATTCCTTTGGCTTTCCATTTGGTTCAAGCCGTATGGTTTTAAATTCGATATTAGCTTTTGCGAATTCTTCAATGTCATTTAATCTAGTACCCTTTATACCAAGAAAGGAACTGATTATACTAGGGACAAAGCTTTTTGAACGCGGATTGTATTTGATGTCGAATTCCCTTGCTATTTCCTTGATTGTTTTCCCGATATGGGGAGAAAACTTATCAGATAGAATATCGTTTAGAGATTTTTCTTTTAATTCGTCAGAATCTGCGAACCTTACTAGTTTTTCTTTATTGATATATTTACGGACTAATACTGTCATATAGGATTGTTTTAAGGAAAATGCTCTTTGCATAGCAGGTATGTCAGAATATGGTTGTTGCCTTAGTTGCTTTCTATTAGCTCCTTTAGTGCAGGCCCCAAGGTAATTGGTGTCACCTTCAGAGAGTTCATGTGCTTTTCCCGCTTTAATCTTTGATACAATTGTTTGCCAATCTTGCTTAATTATTTCCAAATCTTCCTCGGGATAAGTGAAAAGGATACTTTTTACAATTCTATAGTCCTTGCGATTAATATCCGGCAACCATTCATAGAACATAAGCAATAATTTCTCATTTTTTCGCCAAAAGCTGGAGGTGTTAAAATTGTAGTGCACCTCTTCCATATAGTTTATAATGTTTAAGACAAGACGTTCTTTAGCGGATAACGTCCCATTTTTATTATGTTTAAATGGTGTCACTTTCAACTCTACATTTAAATGCTCAAAGTCAGGTTTGGCATTAGAATTCACTTGATAACCGAAATAGCTTTCCTCAACAACTTGCCCAAGGCCACCTTTTGCTTTTCGATTATCGAGGCGATTCGTCAAATCAATATCTCCAAAAGTTTTTCCTTCAGCAGCATATGCTTTTTCCATCAATTCATCCATTGTCAGATATTCCATGGCAACCTCCTGCTTTAAACTCTATAAAAATAGCTAATGACTATTTTAAATATCCTAGGGTACAATTCTAGTATATAGGAACTAGTTTTCCTTGTGTTAGTTTTCATTCTTTTTGTTCCGAAAAAAAATGGTAAAACTAGTAGATAGAAATCAAATAAATTTTATGCTAGAATTAACTGTTATAAAATTTATTTTAAAATGGTACAAGTATAATAAAACTTGTCGAATTCAAACAAAGATCTTGATCTTTTGTCGAATATAGTGTATAATGGTAGAAAAGCGAAAGGATGTTCGTATATGACGCAACAAAAAAAGCTTCGGGTAATGGAATTGTTTGCGGGTGTAGGTGGATTTCGATTAGGATTAGAAAAAGCGAATAAGGATTTATTTGATGTAACTTGGGCTAATCAATGGGAACCTTCTCGTAAAGTTCAACATGCCTTTGAATGTTATATACGAAATTTCCCTAACGGAACACATAGCAATGAAGATATAAGTGAGGTCCCTGATGAAGTGTTTCAAGACTATGCTTCAGACTTGGTCGTAGGTGGTTTCCCATGTCAGGATTACTCGGTAGCCAGATCACTTTCTGGGGAACAGGGTATTCAAGGAAAAAAAGGAGTTCTGTTTTGGGAGATTGAACGGGTACTGAGAAATACTCATCCTAAGTATGTACTTCTTGAAAATGTTGATAGGTTACTGAAGTCCCCTTCCAAGCAAAGAGGTAGAGACTTTGCAGTAATGCTTGCTACATTCAACCATTTAGATTATGTTGTGGAGTGGCGAGTCATTAATGCAGCTGATTATGGACATGCACAGAGAAGACGTCGGGTATTCATTTTTGCATATAAAAAGGATATCGTTTTTGATAAAGAGCAACGTGAATTAAGTATGGAAGATATTGTCTTTAAAAAAGGATTCTTTGCTAAACCTTTTCCTGTAAAAGAAGAGCCTTATCAGGGAAGAGTGAGTGAGATAGAGGATTTACCGAATGATAGAGTTTTTATAACGGATAACTATTCATATGGTTTCCATACCGCGGGTGTCATGAGGGACGGTAAATTCTACACCGCCCATACAGAGCCTGTAGCTATTGATCCTACACCGTTAAGAGATATTCTTCTTGATGAAGCGGAAGTTGACGATAAATATTACCTCTCAGAAGAAGAAGAAAAGAAGTTTGAATATCTGCGGGGAGCAAAAAAGGTTGAGAGAACTTCGGCTAGTGGTCATAAATACTTTTTCTCAGAAGGTGGAATGTCACCAACAGATTCGTTGGATTTACCGGGCCGAACAATGTTGACTAGCGAAGGTACAAAGAACAGAAGTACTCACATAGTTGAGGTGAACGGTAGAAAAAGATACTTGACACCTATTGAATGTGAAAGATTAAATGGATTTAATGATAATTGGACAGAAGGCATGCCCGATAGAATGAGATATTTTTGTATGGGGAATGCTCTAGTTGTTAATCTTATAGAAACAATGGGGAGACGCATTGAAGAAATCGATAAAGCAAACACTCTGGAAGCAGTTCAATTAGAGTTGCTTTAAGATACTGAATTAATCTCATTCAGTGGGGGATAGAACATGTTTAAATGTGAATGTGGTGGACTCTTGCTTCCGATTGCAATGGAGGAATTCCCATCAAATATTAAAGGTGACGAACAACTACATTATGAACGTGTCTGCGATGTGGCATGCCAAGATTGCGGAAAGGTTTACTATTCACAGCCCTATGATAGCGATAAAAAGCAACTTAGAGTAGTGAAGGAAACAAAACAATTAAATCTAAAGAATGACTAGATTAAAGTAACTAATAGAATACTGGATTATTTAAGGCAGGGGTTGAGAGGCTCCTGCTTTTTGCTGTTTTAAAAGAATCTAAGGTTGAATCTGCATAAGTGTAGAGTACTTAATTGGATAAATTACTTTTTTTTGCAAGTTCAATAAAGTCAACGATTGTATCTACGACAGATTCTAAATCCTCCCTAATTTCATGCTCCCAAATCCTCATGATATTCCACCCTTTATCCAAATAATATTCGGTCACTTCTTTATCCCTTTCCTGATTACGTTCAAGTTTTTTCTTCCAAAAAGGAATGTTGCTTTTCGGCATTTTCCCATGGATGGGGCAGAAGTGCCAAAAGCAGGAGTCTATAAATATCACCACTTTGTATTTCTTTATTGCAATATCGGGAGTGCCAACCATACCACGAACATTTTTTCGGAATCTTACACCTCTTGCCCAAAGTCTCCTTGTAACGGAGTCTTCAAGCTTTGATTTGGCCTTGATAGCCTGCATCGTCTTTCTTCTCTGTTCTTTCGTCATCTTGTCTACCATGGAACACCGCATCCTTTCCTGTAGGGGATCCTATAGTAAAGGGATTTTCACTATAATTACTATTCCCTATATAAAATTTTCAAATCTAACAGGATGGCGAAATAATGTATGAGCGACTCTGTTTCATGTACAAGATACAAGGTTATTTAATTAGGTAATCTTTTCATGAGATTATCCTATAAATATAAGCAGTGATGTAGTAAAACAGCTTCAATTTTATGTATAATAAGTAATAAAGAACTAAATATTATTCTTAACCCCAAACTATTTAACCGATTCAAAACTCATGTGTTTATATAATCGAATATTAGGAGGAGATAAATTGTGCAGAGGTATTGGAATTTTCCTGCGACCATTGGGGGAGCAATCAACTCATATAGTAACGCAGGTTTAGAGACGTTCAGAGGAAACCCATTGAAATCATTAACAAGAGAAATCATTCAAAATTCATTGGATGCGGCCAAAAATCCATCCGAACCTGTCAAAATTGAGTTTAGTCAATTCAAGGTGAAAGCGGTTGACTTCCCTGGACGTGTTGAGTTAGTGGAAAGCTTTCAGCTTTGTGAGCGAACATGGCGTGGAAATAACCCTAAAACAGAGAGGTTTATAGACGAAGGGTTGTCTATGTTGTCTAATGAAGAAATTAACTTCCTAAGGGTAAGTGATTTCAATACGAGAGGGCTAGAAGGGGCGGACACTGGAAAGCTAGGATCTCCATGGTCATCTTTGGTGAAAGAAGCCGGCTCTTCCAATAAGCAAGAGAGTTCGGGAGGCAGCTTCGGGATAGGAAAGGCAGCACCGTTTTTAAATTCACAATTAAGAACACTTTTTTATTCTTCATACGACATCAAAGGTTATGAGTCCCATATCGGAGTTTCGAACATCATGTCATTTAGGAAGTCTGATAATTATGTCGCTACTGGAAATGGGTTCTATACATATGATGAACACTCGCCGGCGATACCTGGTCAACTTAGGTTGGATCCCGAGTTTCAAAGAAATGAAAGTGGTACTGATATATTTATATCGGCATTTGAGCCTCGTGCTAATAACTGGGAGGAAGAAGTGAAAAATGCTGTCTTGTTTGATTTCTTTATCCCTGTATATAGACAAGACCTTGTCGTTAAAATCAATGGTTACGAAATTAATCATCAGAATGTTGGGGACCTGATAAATGAATTGGAAGAGACTGAAGACAGTAGGATATTAAAAGAATACTATAATCTATTAATCTCTGATCAAACCATCAAGAAGGAATATCCAGCAAAAAAATATAGAGGGGGCATCACTTTTAGGGAAGGAGAGGCCACGTTTTATTTGACTAGCGGTGAGAATTTGAATCGAAGAGTATTAATGACAAGAAAAACTGGTATGAGGTTGTTTGAACAGACTCATGTCAGTGGTACCATATCCTTCACTGGAATACTCATGATTACAGGTCCGAACATGAATGATATTTTCAAAGAGATGGAGAATCCTGAGCACAATCAATGGAGTCACGATCGTTATGAGGAGGATCCTAATCTGGCTAAGAAGATTTATTCTGATTTGCGCAAATTCTTGAGGGATACGGTCAAGGAAGAGTTTCAAGAGGAAATCACAAAAGAAACGGATGCTTACGGATTAAGCGACTTTTTACCGAATACAATTGAACTGTCGGAGGAATCGAAGGCTAAACAAGAATCTCTAGGTGGCAGAGTAAAGTCGATTATAAAAAAAGCAAAAGAACATAAGCCTGAAGAGAAGAAGAGACGTAAAGGTAAGGATATCAAGGAAATGGAAAAAGAATTGGTGGGTGAATTCGGCATTTCTCCAGGAGACTTAGGGGGGAATGGATTTGGAGAACACCAAGGTGGTGGAGATGATGGGGCTGGCTTAACTGATTCGGGAGGCAACAACGAGCTGGATCGGGACAAAGATGGCACACAAGATAAAGAAAAAGTTGCAAAGCCAAGCAAACACCCTGTAAGGATGGAACAACGTTATATGTGTATGGATAGGATGAAAGGTCAGTATCGATTTAACATATCTCCAAAGAAATCACTTAATCAAGGTAAGCTTGTTTTCCGTGTAATAGGTGAGCAATCGGATTATGATGTACCAATAGTATCTGCAGAGACATCTGATCCTGATTTTACTGTGGAAAGAATAGATTCCAATGTAGTGGTTGTAAATACACTTACAAAAAATAAAAGGTTCATTCTCGATGTAGGTATTGACTACCCAAATTATTGTGTATTGGAGGTTGAACTCTATGAAAATTAGTACGTCATACCCTTATCCCGTTCTCTTTATGAATAATGACGATTATGTAGACTCTTCCTTCCACGCGGAAATTGATGTTAAGGAATTATTTGGAGAAGTAGTTATATATGTTACTTATCACCTTGATAATAAGGAGATGCTCGGCTTAATTGAGGAAGAAGCATGTACTTTCATCCTGCATGTTGAATATGGTCAAACGAGTTATCGGAGGATTTTTCCAACGACTAAGGTGAATCAGGAAATACATATTCCTTCTGATAAATTGCGTGGAAAGGTTGAATTGTTTTCTTTTGTAACAGCCAATACAACAATTGAGAACTATACAAATTCAAATTTAAACGATTTCTATAAAGGTGCACCTATTGTATTTGAAAAAGGTAATATAATGGCTATTGGTGATGCAATTGAAACGACATTATTTGAAGATGATGTAGATCTTCTGAACCTGCCATCCATCATTAAAGTGACGCAATCAGAACGTAGTGAATATATGGAAGTTGATATAACCCAGGATTTACTTATTGTTTCTCTGCCGAAGTACGAGTATGAGCAGTACATACATAATCGTAAATCTGTGCTGAAGCAAACAATTCTCTCGAATGTGTTCCTTCCCTCATTAGTGCAGGTATTCTCAAAGCTTGATGAAAGCTATGATTTTGAAGACTCGACATGGTACCAAGTCCTGGAGAAGATTTTTGCAGAAAACAATATTCGTATTGAGGAAGTTGGTACGGATAGTTTGTCGGCGTTAAAAGCTGCTCAGATGGTGTTAAGAAAGCCGATTAAGACAAGTTTTGAAGAGATAGAGAAAGAAAGTTCTCATAGGGAGGGTGAAGCATGAAACTGAGATTTCTATCAGAGGAAACGTTAATAGATTTGAGGACCAATTTGGAAGCATATAAAGAACATTACTATAATAGAGATGACGAATGGTTTGATGATTATTTCAATCAAAAAGGAAAGGTAATCGAATCCAAAATAGATTTCAAGAAACCCGCTATGAGTTTCAATGAAGACTATTCTATTAGTGATGCAGAAAATGTAAAAATCTTATATGAATCATTGAAACATCTTACAATCAACCAGGCCACACAAGAGAGGGTCTGGGCTGGCCTTTTGCATCTGCAAATGAGGGATTTCTTTTATTATAGAATGAAAAATGAACTTGATGGTAAAAATGACAAGCGCATAGAATCTGGGGTCTTCTTCAAATATAATAGTAAAAGATCATTGTTTATCCACGTTTTATCCCGATTATGGTGGGTTGGCCATATGACTTATGATGAAAATAATGAAGAAAACCCATTCTGGTTGACTGATTTCTTTACTGAGAAGGATTTTTCAGCAAGAGCAACGTTATTTTTCTCAAGTAACTTTACATCCAATAAGAATATTACGATTGGAATCTTAACTGTGTTATATAATTGGCAGCAGCAGGGTATTCCAGTTAAGCGTGAGCACTTTGTTCAAGCGACCAAGTATTTGAATGTTGTAGGCGGAGCTATGATATTGGATGTGCTGAGTATTGAGGAAGTTTCGGATATGGTGGAAGAGTATCTGAGTAAGTTGTATGGTATAGAATCGGTAGGGGGCAAATCCCCAGTGTACTAGTTGGTTAGGAAGTAAAAATATATTATCAAAGTTTAAAAAGGAGAAATCATGGGCAGACACAAGGGGCAACCAAGACAGTACTATTTTAATCTATTTAAAACTCCAGAAGCTAAGACACTTGCGGAGCAGATTGATTACTATCTTTATCATCAAAGCCCTTATAAAGATGATGTGGAAGATTATCATGAGAGATATAACAACGGGATTCATACGGATTGTGTTGGTTATATTAGTAAGAAGGGATCTTATAAGTTTGCAACGATGACTTCTGCACGTGGAGTGTGTTTTGTCCTTCATCTTGGTAAAAAACTCCACACTGAAACTGCAAAAGTGATGCAGAAGGAAATTGATGAATTACTAGGGTTTCCCTATAAAAGTACAGACAGAATTAAATTGACGCCAGGTGAAGTATACATCCGTCTAGAAAAGGTTAGTAGTCTCGAACAAATTAAAGCATACATAGACAAAGCATATGAATTGAGGTTGCAAAAGTGATTTTTATGCCTACCAATGCACTTAGGGGGACTATACATGCACGTGGCGGCAAAAGGATTAGAAAGTTACACTGTACATGAATTATCATATATTGTAATGGACTACATCACTCATCGGCTGGATTATGTAGATGATGACTTTGATATTATTCGCATGGCGGTTATTGGGAGTAGGGTGAAGGAAACTCATCGACATAATAGTGATGTCGATATTGCCTTTACTTACGAGGGGAAATATCGATCGGATTCTATGAATGATGTTTTGAATATGAATCCACTCTTTATTAACGGAATTCGGGTGGACTTTATCCCGTTTTCAGTGAATAAAGGCGAGGTGTTTGACAACAATGAGAAACATCAGGACTTACCAATTATCTCCCTCGAGTAAAAAAAGAAGTTTAGCACTATTCCTATAGGAAAATGCGCTAAACTTCTTTTTTACTTCTCTTCTAGAGGTAGACCACTTTTAATCATCCCACCACGTCTCCATATCAATCAACCAATGACTCCTTAGCGTAATAGCCCGCTCCAATGCAGCCAATGTACCACCAACCACCAGCGTCATGTTCAACCAATCCGATAGAACAATCGGCGACTCAAACGTTCCAAATCTATCTGATATAAAGTCAATTTGAGAAATTAATGCGACAAGTTGGGGAAGGCCAAGTACTAAGGAAACTAATAAGATAATAATAGCGGCAATACCTATCAACTTACTTATACCAGGAAAACGCTGATCAAATTTCATCCGTAAGCCTTCCATTGATCGGGGATGGGGTGCCAGCTGTTGTTCGGTCCCGTCAGCGGTGACATAATGCATTCGTTTCAGCCCAAATGTCGTCGTGGCAACTTCAATATAGCCATCTGCAACGGGGAAAGTTGCTGGAAGGTTTGAGGTGGCATGATGCTTGCCGTTGAGGTATAATTCCGTCGTTTCATCTTCGTTGAAATAGTCGACGTTCACTGCATAAACGTTTTCGATGTCTTCTTCAACAATCCTCATATAAAACACCGAACGGGTGAAAATTTCCCACCAGCGGTACTCTTTCAGTGGATGGCCGTCTCCAGGTTTAACTTTATTAATTGCTCGTTTTCTTTTCCAATGACGATACTTACGAAGCATCGTTTTTCCACTCCTTTAAAATTCACAACTACTTATGTAATAGGTAATAGTATTACGGAAAAACGGTGAAATATGTTTCATTATTCCTGCTTAGGTAGGGATAAAACATGGGTTGAAACAATGATGTTCGGTCTTCTGCCGATTTTAAAGGAGGATTGGCACTTTTTTTGTTGAAATACATAATAAGGCAGGTTAAGGAAAAGGAGTATCTTATGCTAAACAATAAAATGACAGAGCTATTGCAAATCCAATATCCGATTATACAGGCGCCTATGGCGGGAGGAATCACTACTTCGGAATTAGTGGCTGAGGTTTCAAATGCTGGAGGTCTAGGATCGATTGGGGCGGGCTATATGACCCCTGTCCAAATCCGTGAGCAAATAATAGAGATTAAACAATTAACGTCGAATCCTTTTAGTATCAATCTATTTGTTCCTAATGAATTCTTTGTTATCCAAGATGAGATTGATTCAGCTAACCAAGTATTACAGCCTTTACGTGATGAATTAGGTATACGAGATGAAGATCGCATGGAAATTCCGCAATTTGAAGATGAATTAGATACATTCCATGAACAGATCAAGGTAGTAATCGAAGAAAAGGTACCTGTTTGTTCATTCACTTTCGGTATTCCTTCCGCTGAAGTGATTAGAGAGTTAAAGCAGCACAACATTATTTTAATGGGAACAGCTACTACGGTAGAAGAGGCGATTGAAGTTGAAAAAGCAGGAATGGATATCGTCATCGTTCAAGGCAGTGAGGCTGGGGGACATCGGGGAAGCTTTCTTCTTCATGCTCAAGAAAGTTTAATTGGTTTAATGTCGCTCATTCCGCAGACAGTTGACCAAGTAAATATTCCTGTTGTTGCTGCTGGAGGGATTATGGATGGCAGAGGATTAATGGCCTCTGTTTGTTTAGGTGCAAGTGGTGTCCAAATGGGGACAGCATTTTTAACAACTTCGGAAAGCGGGGCTCCGGCTATCCAAAAGGAAGAAATACTATATGCTCACGAAGACCAAACCGTATTAACGCGGGCTTTTTCAGGGAAATGGGCAAGAGGAATAAAAAATAAATACATTTCAGAGATGCAGCAGCATGAAGCAACATTACCGGAGTTTCCCGTTCAAAATGCTTTAACAAAAGGAATTAGAAGTGCTTCTTCCTCACAAAAAAATCCGGATTTTATGTCTCTTTGGTCTGGTCAGAGTCCAAGGTTAGCTGAAAAGCAAACTGTGAGCAAGTTAATAAAGAAAATGATAGCAGAAGCGAAACATTTGAAAGAAACGTTATAAAATTAAATCCGTTGATTGCCGCAGAGTGCAGTTCATGCTCTGCGGTTAGCTCTGTCGCTTGATGAATTCCAAAGGCAATTTTTTATTTAATTTATAAAATAGATTTTGAAAATGGCTGATATCATCCGGATTCTTCTTTTCAAAATCAACATCACGAATGACCGCTGAATACTCGCTGAAATCTTGTTCGCTTTCTTTAAGACTAAATTCTATCTGTAACGATTCGTTTTCATTCTCAAATTGAAGAGTGAGAACATCACCGTTTAATTCATATGTCCCATCACCGTCTTGGATAGATGGTGTGGCTGCTTCCCCGTCTGAAAACTCTACTGTCATGAGCGAGTCATATCCATTCGGATCATCATTTCGTGCATCTGGTGTTGGATAGGAGATGTTAAAGGTGCTTCCTGACAATTCGTCAGTGGCTGTCTGAGCATAGTGATTATTGAATAACGGGATTGCTACTAGCAAAAGAAGAAAAACGGAAGCAAGATAATATTTACGTTTTGAGGATTTCTCGATCTTGGCGCCTTCATTCTTATGAACTTTACTGCCCATCTTTCTATTTTTCTTGAATGTTTTCATGCGTATCATCCCCTTTTTAGATTCTTTCTCCTCTTACTTTACTAACGAATGAAAAGTAAAAAGGTTACAGTTATTTTCGGAAAATTTCATTTCTTGAAGTAAATACCTCCGGATGTATGATTCCAAGTGTATTTTTGCATACCTCAAAAGAAATTGGACAGTAATAATAATGAATTAAATTTAGTTAGGTGAGGTGAATAACATGAAGTTCAAAAAAATCTTCGGAAGTGCTTTTGTAGCGATTCTCTCTACGGGATTATTGTTCGGATGTGGTACAGCAAATGATGAACAAGAACCTGATCCGACCGAAGAACCTTCTGAACAAATGGAAGATAGGCAAGATAATCAATAAGAAGCTGCATTTTTTACTTAAAGGATTGTTATAGAAAAAAGGATTTGTTTTCATGACAAATCCTTTTTTTATTGGTTAAAAGATGAATTTTCCATCAACCAAAATAAAAATGGCAATATCCTATTGACATATATACTCGGTATCTATATACTCAGTAAATAGTTACTCAGTATATAAAAAGGTGGAAAGCGTATGAATTTTTTATTGGATTACCAATGGGAGATATTTATCCTTGCTGAAATACTGTCCATCGTCTCCTTATTGCTGTTTGGTGTTGTTCGTTATTTATTCAGAAAGAGAAAAATGAGCCTCCTCTTCTTGTTCCTCTTCCTAGTTCTGCTCATTTTAGAAGCTGCACTTGCCCTCGTGATTTATCGTGAAACCGGTGAGATTTCTACATTTCAAATTGTGATTATGATTTTCGTCGTTTACGCATGTACTTTCGGAATAAATGATTTTAAAAAGCTCGACCGCTGGATGAAGATGAAAATTGGCCAATGGCGAGGAGTTGATTTGCTGACAGAGAAGGACAGAAGGATTATGGCGAGGCAAAAAGATCCGAAATATATTGCCAAAGTGAATCGCTATAGCGCGATGATCCATCTGCTCATTTTTGTTGTTGTGCAGGCTGTCTTTTGGAGTTATGGATTGAATGGTTTCGATGAAGCGATGAACTATATTACTGATTTATCGTGGATCGGCACAGAAAATTATCAGGATACACCTTATCCAAATGATGTGATTTATGGAATTTCCATGATTTGGGTACTCGTCTTTATCATTGATTTTATCTACTCATGGTCTTACAAGATTTTCCCATCAAAATAAAGAGGTGAATAACATGATTAACGTTTCAGGCTTAACAAAGGAGTACAAAACCGGGAAGGAAGTTGTACCTGTTTTAAAAGGGGTTGACCTCTCGATTGAAGAGGGGGAGTTTGTTTGTATTATCGGTCCGAGTGGCTCTGGTAAAACAACTCTGTTGCATTTGCTCGGTGGTTTGGACACTGCAAATTCAGGAAGTATTTATTTGAAGAATACAGACCTTACATCGAAAACGGAAAAAGAACGGACGATATTAAGAAGGAAAGAAATTGGTCTTGTGTTTCAGAACTATCAATTGCTGCCGACGCTCACCGTGTACGAGAATATCGTTTTTCCGATGCATGCAGATGGAAAGAATGTGTCAGCAACCGATGTCGAGAATCTGTTGAAGGCAGTAGACTTGGCAGGCTATGAAAATCGTTTTCCCTATGAATTAAGTGGTGGACAGCAACAGCGGGTGGCGATTGCCCGGTCGCTGATCCACAAGCCGTCCCTTTTACTGGCAGATGAGCCAACCGGGAACTTGGATAGAAAGCGTAGTGGAGATATTTTGGATTTATTGGCGAAGTTCCATTATGAGCAAAAGCAAACCATCGTCATGGTTACACATGATATGTTTGCGGCAGGATATGCAGATCGGATTATATTGTTTAAAGATGGAGTAATTGAAGCGGAAGTGAAGAGGGAGGATGACGACTATGCTAAGTTCTTGGCGCGTTTCATGGCGTAACCTGACTCGGCATAAGAAACGTTTCCTTTTCACCTTGATTGCCCTCACGCTAGGCGTCACGGTCATGACGAGTATGCTGATTGCAAAATATACCTTCTCCAACATGATGGATGAGCAGGAGCAGTTATATGCAGGAGAAGCAGATTTTTGGATTCAAAGTAATGAAGGGTTTTTCGATGACTCTGAAATTGCCTGGTTGGAAGAGCGGGAAGAAATCGACGAAGGTGTCACTGCTTTAGTGAAACAAGGACTGGTTGAGCTCGAGACAGACGTCCCTGCCCAACGCACGGTACGATTTACAGGACTCTCGGATTTCCAATCAAGTATTGTGCCGTTACCTGTCAAAGCTGGTGATACGACCGAAGAAGGTTTAATTATAACGGAAAACGCGGCAGAACTTTGGGGAAAAGAAGTGGGAGACACAGTCACTTTTGAGGATATCGGCACGCTTGAAGTTACTGCAATCGTATATGAGGGGCCGATGTTGAACAGTCCACAGACATTTGAAGCGGCCTTCTATCAGGATTTTCGGGTGATGGTGCCGTTAGAAACCCTCCAATCGCAAAATGGTCTTGAAGGTCAAATATCGAATTTCCGGTTCAGTGTCGAGGAAGGCGCCGATCATCAGGAATTACTGACTGCTTATGATAATGAATTCGAAGGAGCCTCCCTATTTGTTCAGCCGATTGTAGTAGATAATCAGCAAAACAATGATATAGACAGTATCTATTATGTCTTTGATCTCATTGCCATATTAGCTGTTTTCATCAGTGCGTTTATCGCTTTTAACATGATTCATACAAGCATCGTGGAGAGGAAACGGGAAATCGGGATCATGAAAAGTCTCGGTTACACCGATGGCAATGTCATTCGCCTGCTTGCACAGGAAATCAGTATCCTTGCAATTTTAGGAACGGTGTTTGGTGTCAGCCTCGGTGCTTGGTTAGGGGATACTATACAGGAAGTATTAATAACAGCCATCGCTACGCAAAATATTGAGTATGATGTTGTATTTTTTGTTCCGATTATAATATCCATCATCATCGGCTTCTTATTTCCTTTTGTCGCTGCTTCACTACCGGTGTACAAAGCAGGAAAGGTTCCTATATTAGAAGCAATGTTTGAGAAGGATCCGTCCATCCGAATTGATCGGTTGAGTAAAATTCGAATCGTGCTAGGTATCGTCTTTACAGGGATTGGTCTCATTGATAATGTATGGGCATTTCTCTCTTTATTTATCGGACTTGTCCTGTTGTTCCCATTATGGATGAGGTTGCTGCAGTTGATTATTGGTCCGTTGTTATCCCTGTTGTTCGGCTTTTCAGGTAAACAAGCGTCGAACTCCATAAAGCAGTTTTTAAGGAGAAATGCTAACACGGCTGCCATGCTTGCTATCGGGGTAAGCTTAGCTTTATTCATGAGTGCGGCATTACAAGATTTGCCTAAAGGAATGGAGGAAGAGGTTCAACAGACCTTTGGGGGAGATATTCATGTGGAGAAAGAAACCCCGTGGTCAGAGGAAGAACTCCATGCTCTGGAAGAAATTCCTGGGGTAGAAATGGTTTATTCTGCATATGAAATTCCGAATATCACTTGGTATACGAGCAACGATAAGCTTAGGGAATTTTCCATCATGTCCTTTTCGGAAACGACCCCACAGCAGTTTTCAATTGAGGAAGAGACGACAGATTCCAGTGAACTCCCAGAAATTTATTTAGGGAATCGTGCTTTAGCGGAAGCAGGCGTGGAGGTAGGTGATGTTTGGACACTTCAAACACCGGCAGGAGCGCAGGATGTTTTCATCAAAGGACGTGTGCTCACCTCCCATTATTCCAATTATGTTGCTTTTGCTGAAGAAAGCACGATAAAGGATAGGTTGAACTGGCCATTTAGTTATAAAGTGATGATGGATGTGGCAAGTGAGGGAGATGTCCCAACTATCCTCGCAGTAGTTTGGGAACAGTTTGGTGCATCTATTTCAGGTGTAAATACATTGCCGCTAACAATTGAAAAGACAACTGGCGGAGTGAAGGGTATTGATGATTTGTTTCAGTTTCTACTCTTACTCATTATCGGAATAGCTGCAGTAGGGATAAGTAATACGTTATTTATGAATACGATGGAGCGAGTAAAGGAAATAGGAACGATACGGGCGCTTGGTTTTACAAAAGGGCAAGTGAGATTTATGATTATTGCAGAGGGTCTGTTTATTGGTATTGCAGGGGTAGTGGTTGGAACAGCTTATGGAATTCTAGTCATCTATTTGAATTCCATCTCTGCAGATGCTCAAGGACTATTGGATTTCGCCATTCCTTGGGTCAGCCTGATCCTTGCCATTGCAGGTGGTATCCTATTTACACTTCTCGCTTCCTGGTTACCTAGTTACACTGCATCACGAATTTCCGTCAAAGAGGCGATTCAATATGAGTAAATGGGGATATTGATATGTCAGTTAAACATTCATTACTTGCTCTAATCTATGAGAAACCAAGACATGGCTATGAATTGAAAACCGGATTTGAATCTTTAGTTGAAGGGTTATGGCCGCTAAATGCCGGTCAAGTCTACACGACACTCGACCGGCTGGAGCGGGATTCTTTTGTAGAATCACCAGGTCATGATAAAAAGGACCGGAAACTATATACGATCACTCAGGCAGGGAAGGAAGAACTCTGGTCTTGGCTCAATGAGCCTGTTGGAAGATCGTTGTTCAAAGAGGAATTTTATATAAAATTTCTTTGTGCAAGTCACGTATCGTATGAGAACAAAAAAACGATGATCCGAAATCAAAAGGAAACGATATTAAAGGATATTTTGCATCTTACCCAATTAAGAAAACAAATGTCCCTATCTGGAAATGATACGATGAAATTGTTGATTGAAGGGGCTTTGCTGCATTTAGAGGCGGATATGAAGTGGTTGGAACGGATAGAGGAAGAGTTGTAGTATATCATCATAACGAAGAATGAGCTGTTCATACAGCTCATTTTTTAATGAACTTTGGGCGCTTGCTGTACCATGCAAGTGCCCAGGTTTTAATGTATGATTTATTAACATCACGTTCATATTACTCAGAGATAATAGACAAGAGGGGTGATGACATGAAGCGACCGATAAAAGTTTTAATCATAGAAGATGATTCGAATATTGTGGAGTTAATCCAGTTGTATATGGATAAAATCGGTTTTTCCTCTATTTCTGCTTCCGATGGAGAAGAAGGGTTGGAGTTATTTTACAATGAATCCCCTGACTGTATCCTTCTAGATATTATGCTGCCTAAAATGAATGGTTGGGAAGTTTGTAAGGAAATTCGATTGATAGATAAACAAGTTCCGATCATCATGTTGACTGGCAAAGGGGAAACGTATGATATTATCCAAGGATTGGACATTGGAGCGGATGACTATGTTGTTAAACCATTTGATCCGAATGAATTAACCGCGCGTATCAAAACTGTATTACGGCGAACGATACTGTCGGATAGTGAAAAGGATGAGCTACATTTTGATAACATCGTTATAAATATGAAAGAATATCGTGTGTTAATCAATAAGAAACAAGTATTGATGGCGCCAAAAGAAATGGAATTGTTTTATTACTTGGCAATGAACCCGAATCAAGTGCTGACAAGGCAGCAGTTATTGGACCGGGTATGGGGCTATGAGTTTGATGGGGATCCGCGTACCGTCGATGTCCATATAAAACGAATCCGGGATAAGCTGGCTGCGCATCAAGCGGATTGGTCTGTAGCTACTATTCGAGGAGTCGGTTATCGGTTTGAGGTGAAATCTTTTGCTTAAGAAAAACTCAATCTTTTCCAGGATGTTTCTCAGCTATTCATTCATTATTGTTATTTCCTTTTTATTCTTTATTGCTGTCTTTTTTTATTTATTTCACTTGAATTTCTACAAAGAATTTGAAGATATCTATCAACATCAATATGAACAGGTTGAAAATCAGCTGCAGAATCAACAGCGATTCAATTGGAGTGACAGTGAAACGGCTAAAATATTTGCCCAATCCCTTAATCAGCCAGACTATCTTATTTATCTCGTCGATGAAACAGGCGAGCAGATTTATGGTCCCGGTTTAACAGAAGCTTCTCCATTTATACCAATTCCCGAAGATATTTTGGAACAAGTCATTGCAGGAGAAAAAGTGTCCGAGGGAGGGTTTGTGGATGGAGAACTTCGTTATACGATTGCGAGCACGCTCCATACGAATATAGATGATGTGGAGCGGCCAATTATGGTGATGATCTTTCATGAATTACACCATGAATATAAACAAATCATTTTCATGATTCTTTTTACATTTATCATTGGAATTCTGTTTGCAGGGATTATTTTATGGTTTATGTCAAAAAGAATCTCTGCCCCATTGAGAGAAATGAGCGAGATTGCAAGGCACTATGCGACTGGTGACTTTTCGAAGTCTGTACAATATGAGTTAAACGATGAAATTGGTCAGTTGGCGAAATCTTTTACGTATATGGCTGATGAACTAAACCATTTAGAAAAGACTCGACGGCAATTCATCTCAAACGTCTCTCATGAATTACGTTCCCCATTAACATCTATAAAGGGGTTTATCATTGCTTTGATGGATGGGACAATTCCAGCCCATAAACAAGCGCATTATTATGGACTGATGAAAGATGAGACAGAACGGATGATTAAGCTTGTAAATGATACGTTGGATATGAACCAGTTGGAAGAAGGTCACCAAAAGCTTTTCCGGACGGATTATAACTTAACGGAACAAATCAATGCCATCATTCATAAGTTTGAACCACATTCCAAGGAAAAGCAGCTGAAAATAAGTTTTCAAGCGGACCAAGATTACGTAGTTAATGCAGATAAAGAACGAATGGAACAGGTACTTGTTAATCTCATTCATAATGCTATTCAGTTTTCAAATATGTATGAGCGCATTGATATCAAGTTGATCAGGGAAGGACGTCATGTCCGCGTGCTGATAAAGGATTATGGAATCGGCATGGAAGAGAAACAATTAGATCTGATTTGGAGAAGGTTTTACAAGGTGGACGAGGCTCGTTCAAGTAAAACCGGAGCAGGGCTTGGATTGGCAATTGTTAAATCTATTTTGGACTTGCATGAAACGGAAGTCGAAGTCGAGACAAAACCAGGAGAAGGGACGGCCTTTTCTTTTAAGCTTCCGTTAAGCCATTAATTTTACTACATTCTAAGCAGGAGGCAAGTTTGTTAACATGTTGTTCATATTCGATTGCTACGATAAACCCAGGTAAACAATGTAGAAAGGATGTAAACGATGTATTCTTTAAGTTATATTTTCCACATTGCTGGTGTTGCAATCTGGGTAGGTTCATTTTTGGCGCTTGGCTATCTTTTAAGAGGTATTGCCAAGAATGAAAGAGCATTAACAAACTTTGCTCCCGTTATCAAGCGAATTCAAAAATGGGTAATGTGGGGAGTTCTTCCTAGCTTAACATTAATACTGTTATCTGGGGTTTATATGATTTTACAGTTTAATCGGGAATCAATGCCGCTCTATCTTACCATCATGGAACAAGGCGGTACAATGATCATCCTGTTAACGATTATTTTTGTGTCCATTTATAGTGTGAGGTTGACTAGAAAACTGGAAGGTATTCCTTTAAAGAAAGAGAAAACACTTGTTGGACTTACAAAAATGTATGCCAACTACCTATTAATCTCTACTCTATTAGGCATAGGTATTGTTATTATTGTTGGATTGCGGTTGAGCTGATGAAGCTGGATTAAAAATTTGTAGATTACGAGTTACCATTACAACATAGAGGTGAAATTATGTTTCTTGCATTAAGAGAATTTAAGCATGCCAAATTACGTTTTATCATGATTGGCATGATTTTAGTATTAATATCTTGGCTTGTTTTTATATTATCAGGTCTCGGAAATGGTTTGTCTTCCCTAAGTGCCGCGACGTTTAAAAACATGGATGCTGATTTTGTTGTTTTTGAAGAAGGCTCCCGCCATTCCATGTTAAGATCGGTCATTTCAGAGGATTTATCTGAAGAGCTTATGGAACAGGAACATGTGAACGACGCTGCACCAATGGGTTCCCAAACGGCAGTAATTCTTAAAGAGGATGCCACTTCAGATGATGGAAAAATTGATGCCTCCCTTTTAGGAATCAATCCTGGTACATTTTTAGAACCTGAAGTCATTGAAGGACAAGCCCTGACTGAGGGTAAAAATCAGGAAGTTATTGTAAATGATGTATTAAAAAATGAAGGCATTAAACTTGGGGATACGCTTGAAATTGAAGGTACAGATAAAGTCATTAAAGTTGTCGGGTTTGTAGAAAATGAATCTTTTAACCATTTGCCGGCTATTTTTATGACCATGGACGCTTGGCGCGACATTCATTTTGCTGCACCTGGTTCTGATATGGGCGTAAGCAATCCAGTTAATGCCATTATGCTTCAAGGTAATGAAATTATTCCGGAAGAAGTCGATCAAGCAATACAAGGGATAGAAACAGCAACGAAACAAGAAGCCATCAATGGAATTCCAGGCTATACAGCTGAAAATGGAACGATTATGATGATGCTCGGTTTTCTTTTAGCGATATCCGCATTTGTGATTACTGTTTTCTTCTATGTGATGACATTACAAAAATCAAATCAATTTGGAATTATGAAGGCTATTGGAGCAAGTGATGGTTTTCTTGGACGAGCAGTGGTTTCCCAAATATTCCTGCTTGCTGTCGTAAGTATTGGATTGGGAATATTACTGACTTATGGAACGGCGGCAATTTTCCCAGAAGGGATGCCTTTTGAACTGAACCCTACTCTCGTAATCAGTTATGCACTCGTATTGCTTGTCGTGTCAGTACTAAGCTCACTTCTGTCCGTACGGAAAATAACGAAAATTGATCCACTGCAAGCAATAGGGAGGGTTGAATAATGAAAGGAATTAAGTTTGAAAAAGTATCTAAACATTATCAAGAAGGAGATAGAAAGTTCACAGCTCTGAATAATGTCTCCATTTCAGTCCAACCTGGAGAATTCGTTGCGGTGATCGGTCCATCTGGTTCTGGAAAGAGTACATTCTTATCCATTGCAGGTGCGCTTCTGCAGCCTTCGGAAGGTAATGTGACGATTAATGGGACTAGTCTAGCGAATCTTAAGCCAAAAGAGCTTGCGAAACTACGTCTGGAACAAATCGGCTTTATCCTGCAAACATCGAATCTTGTCCCTTACTTGACCGTGCTTGACCAACTTCTAGTCGTTAAGAAAATGAAGGGCTCCATTACGGAGGAAGATAAACGATTTGCAAAAGAGTTGCTGACAGAAGTAGGCTTAGGTGATAAATTAAAAAAATATCCTGATCAGCTTTCAGGCGGAGAACGTCAACGGACAGCAATTGCTCGGGCGTTAATGAATGATCCGGATATTATTCTTGCCGACGAACCTACAGCAAGTCTTGATACACAGCGTGCCTTTGAAATCGTGGAGTTATTGTCTACTGGATTGAAAGCACGAAACAAGGCAGCGATTATGGTTACACATGATGAACGTTTATTAAAATATTGTGATAAAGTATATCAAATGATTGACGGAGAACTTAAATTGCTTGAAGAAGTACAGTCCGCAGTTCGCTAATGATAAAATTCAGTACCTTCATGTCTATAATGGATGGGTTGGAAGACATATTAAACTAAATGAACAAACTGTTGTACTAGCTTATCGTTTTGATGTATCAATATAATTATTCAATAGTTCATGCTCCCTTTAGTAGAATCTACTTTAGGGAGTTTTTTGAAAGTCAGAAGTTTATATAAGCTGCAGAAGGGCTGAGATATAATAGTCTATGACCACCAATACGTCTGCTTCGGTTTATCGTCAGCGCTGCCTGTTATTTAGTCTGTAGTTCAAAATAAATTGGGTAATGCGCAGTACATCCCGCATTGAAGGAAGCCTGGCAGTTTGGGCAGTTTGTGGTACGCATGTATTGGTGAATCGTCAACTTTGTGTGACAGCGGCCGCAAAGGATGGCCGATTCGTCAAACTGCTGTTCAGGCCAAGGTTTGATGCGGTGATCCGCATGCTCTTCATGGCATTTGTAGCAAGGATAATAGCGATTGCAGCATTTAAATTTAATAGCAATAATATCTTTTTCTGAATGATAATGTGTACAACGTGTCTCGTCGTCCACAATAGACCCATAAATTTTCATCAACAAACTCCTTATCTAAATAATAGCCTGTTCACTGTAACAAACATTTTCTACCGATAAAGTTGTTATTTAGAAAACATTCATCAACAATCTCTGAACAAGAAAGATTACTGCTATGGATGACCCGCCTAGTATAGTATGTTTGGAGATCTCTATCATTACCCATTAAACAAGAAATCGACTATTTCAATATCTTCACTTCCATTTTAATTACGATTAAAGAACTAAAAGTTTCATTAACATTTTCTTGAAAAAGCCTGCTATCGTGACAATCTCAATTTGAACAACACTTTACAATCCTCTTTAGAATAACCAACCCAATTTTATCAAAAGATACTCCTAGAAGGAAGGAGGGGTAGCCATGGCACCGAGACCTAAAGGACCGAAACAAAAGAAAAACCCGGATATTCCACAAAGCCCGGACCAACCATACGGCGAGCCGATGCAAGGTTCCAAAAAAGTGAAAACAAGAAATCATTCGAGACAAAACCGCAACCCGGGTCACGGGTTGTAATCTCTCGGATAAAAGCATTCCTTGTAGCATAGAGCAACAGGGAATGTTTTTTATTTTCGTTTTTATCTGGAATTAAGTAGCTCTCTGCATGAAGATAGTGAGAAAGAATGTGCTCATGACGATAGAGTGCTTCTTAGTGCATGAAGGCAGAGGAGAAAAGTGTGTTCATGACGCTAGAAGGCTTCTCAGAACACGAAGCAAGAAAGAAATTGTGCGTTCATGATGTTAGTGTGTTTCTCAGTGCAAGAATACAAAGAAAAAAAGTTCGTTCATGATGTTAGAGCGCTTCTCAGAACACGAATGCAGAGAAAAATTGGTCGTTCGTGATGTTAGAGTGCTTCTCAGTGCACGAATGCAGAGAAAAATGATTCGTTCGAGTTGATAGAGTGCTTCTCAGAGCACAAATG
Organism: Oceanobacillus luteolus; assembly: GCF_042678205.1. Classification (NCBI taxonomy): domain Bacteria; kingdom Bacillati; phylum Bacillota; class Bacilli; order Caryophanales; family Bacillaceae; genus Oceanobacillus; species Oceanobacillus luteolus. The sequence goes on along the minus strand of NZ_JBHUDE010000161.1, from coordinate 2,370 downwards.
CAGAGGAAAATTGTTCGTTCGTGTTGATAGAGTGCTTCTCAGTGCACGAATGCAGAGAAAAATCATTTGTTCGTGTTGATAGAGTGCTTCTCAGTACACGAAGGCAGAAAATACTCGTTCGTTCGTGCTGATAGAATGCTTCTCAGCGCACGAAGGCAGAAAAAAATCCTACTTCATGACAATATGGACCGTTTCCGTACACCAAAACTAAATTCAATTGTGCCATATACACCTCTCCTCAGTATAAAATCCCCACGCCCCTCTTTTATCAACTTTTTTTCCCAGTTAGGTATTTAAAAGTTTCTTCTTTGTCTTTTTTTCATATTGTAACTATAAAGGAGGTGTTATCATGCCAACGATTATGTTGGATCCTGGACATGGCGGAAGCGATCCAGGTGCCTCTCAAAGGGGCAATTTAGAAAAGGACCTCAATCTAAGTATCGCGTTGCGAACTCGTGATTATTTACGGAAAAACTATGATGTCAAGGTTAGTATGACAAGGACTACAGACACAACAGTCAGCTTGGCGGCCCGTACCAACCGCGCGAATCGAGAAAATGTTGACTATTATTGTTCGATTCATATTAATGCGGGTGGTGGTAGAGGCTGGGAGAGCTATATTTATAACGGCCCCGTATCATCGCAAACCGTACGAGCGCAGCAGACACTTCATAAATATGTCATGAGCGTAATTTCAAAATATGGAGCTCGTGATCGTGGAATAAAACGGGCAAATTTCCACGTCTTGCGTGAAACGAAGATGCCCGCGATTTTATTGGAAAATTTATTCGTAGATACGACTGCTGACCTTAATCTTCTAAGAGATAAATCATTCTTAAATATTCTGGGAGATGCCATCGGTGAGGGATTGGCTAGGGCACTGTCGTTGAAAAAGCTGGCGAAACCAAAAGACCCTGAGAAGCCGGATACAGGTATGTATTATGTCATTGCAGGAAGTTTTGCATCCCGTAAAAATGCCGAGACACGTAGTAACATGCTGAAAAAGAATAATGTGGAAGCGATAATTAAGACAACTAAAGCGGGAAATGCAACAAGATACAGAGTCCAAGCGGGGGCATTTCGCAATAAAAAATCAGCAGAGCAACGGAGGAATTTTATCCGTAACTTAGGCATTAAAGATGCGTATGTTACGGCAGATTCATAACTTGAATCTCAAAAAAGCGGGTTAATTTAAGATTAATCCGCTTTTTTGAGACCCACAAAACGGTATTCTACACTCCATGTTTCCCATGCTTCCAAATAAGAAATAGAAGAATTAACATCACGATATCAAGTCTTGCCTCAAAAGCGAAAGATAGAAATCCGGAATGTGTGAGAGTGGGAATCTTTGTAAGAATAATTGCTATGGCCATAATGAGAATGAGTGGGGGAGCGGCGAATCTAATATACATTCTTCCTGCAATCAACATGCCGCATGCAATTTCAATAACAGCAACTAAAAATAAAGTTAACTCAGGATACGGCAATCCAAGACCGGCGAATAGTCCTTTAAAGTCGGGAACAATTAATTTGATGACACCGGACGTGATAAATACATAGCCGACAGCATAGCAAATCCACCTCATCAATTGTCCATGCACAGCGGACACCTCCAATTTGTACTCCTAACTATTCCTATGCTTGAAGGGAGACAAGCTTGACGGTTATTTTAATTAGAGGTTGATATTAGGCAAAACCCAAATTTAATGCGGAAATTAGGGTTTTGCCTAGCTCGTTTTCAGGGCGAATACCATAGGCTGTAGAGAGTGAGGAAATAGTACCTTCGAATTTTTTGAAAAGGAGCAGGCAAATGAATGGATATGTAGAACATATACCGATGATGTATCATCCGGGACTGCAGCGAAACGGTGGCCCGTATGGTTACGAATACGGTTCTGGTGAGTTTATTGCCCCATTGACTGCTGGTCTGATCGGAGCCGGGTTGGGATTCATAGGAGGAGGATTACTTGCTGGTCGTCCACCGGGGTTTGGCTATGGTCCAGGGCCGTTTTATGGTCCGGGATACGGGTATGGACCAGGATTTTATCCATACGGAGGATATGGACCTTACGGATATTACTAAAATATAGCAGTAAAAAAAGAAGGGTGCTTGCAATTATCTTGCAGCACCTTTTTTGTTGATATTTTATAAGTTCTTCAGAAAGGGATACAAATGATTCGTGCATTTATGAGGTATTTAAGAACACGAATGCAAAGAAATTTCCTTCGTTCGTGCAGTTACAAGGCATCTAGGAATACGAATGCAGTCAAGTCCATAATTCTGTGTAAAAGCATATTTTCGACCAGTAGTAATATTATTTGAAATCATAGTGTGAGAGCAGCCACAGCTTTGCTGCTTGCCATTGACTG
>NZ_JBHUDE010000160.1:0-57981 GCF_042678205.1 Oceanobacillus luteolus | reverse complement strand
GGAAAGGTCACACCTGTTCCCATACCGAACACAGCAGTTAAGCTTTCCAGCGCCGATGGTAGTTGAGACTTTGTCTCTGCAAGAGTAGGACGTTGCCAGGCAATTGAAATATAAACAGATTATCAATACGATAATCTGTTTTTTTTATTTACCTCATATTGTCTAATTATTGAAGGAAAATCATATGTATTAATAGAACTATAAAGTTAGATATTTCTTCCAGTCACATTCAGTACATGTGACTTTCTTTATCGATTTTATTTTTAGGTTTATACCGATGGTGAATGAGGGAAATGTATAGGCTAGAAAAAAATGTAGATAGAAAAGAGGAAGAGCAATGGAATTATTTTTATATGATTTAATGGGGGAAAACTTCCTTGTAATTGTCACAAGGTTATTGGTCGCCCTATTACTGTCAGGTATTATAGGTTTTGAACGTGAGTGGAATAACCACTCGGCTGGCTTCCGCACGCATATACTAGTGGGAGTCGGTGCGTGCCTTATGATGCAGTTATCATTATTTGGTTTTATCGATTTTTTGGAACGGTACGATAATATTCGTTTTGATCCGGCTCGAATTCCGTCCTATGTCATCAGTGGAATCGGATTTTTAGGTGCTGGTACGATTATCGTCTATGGAGGAACGATTCGTGGATTAACTACGGCAGCTTCTATATGGGCTGTGGCGGGAATTGGTCTTGTAGTCGGTGCAGGGATGTATGGGCCTGCGATAGTAGCTACATTTATCATCCTACTAAGCTTAGTCGTACTGAATAATTTAGAAAAGTTATTGCCGTCTCAAAGAAAGTACACGATGCTCGAGATTGTAGTGGAACCGAATATAAAAGTTCATCAATTGATTGAAGCAACAGAGACTTTTGAAGTGAAGATCTTAGCGGTAGAAGTTGAGAAAATGGAGCGAGATCTACGGAAGATTTTTATTAAGATGAAAAACATTAAAAGCGATGAATTGATCATGTTACTTGAAAAGATATCAAAGGTGGAGGGAATCAATAACATAAGTCAACTAACGAGGTAAAATATAGGATAGGTGCTGAGTCTGGTTGTAAAAGCATCTATCCAACTCCTTTTATAAAGGTTCAGCTTTTTAAAGCATAACTTTCCTGCCCAATTATTATCTTTTTATCCCAATTCGTTTATTTTCATAAAAAATGTCAAGAATGTATTATTGGTAAACACTTTTCAACTTCGATTTTTTGGCGTATAATTAAATTATAGTCAAAGATAGTCAAAGTCAAAAGAAATCACAAACGTGCATGCGAATTGATTGAACAGACATCTTGAGCAAGACGTTCTTGTAAACTCTTTTGTTCAGGCATATTTCATTACATGGATGACGTGTAGGAAGAAGGGAGTTTTTAAAAATGAGCAACATTTCAGATGTGATTGAAGCTTACCTTAAGAAGGTGTTACATGCGACAGGGAATCATGCAATTGAAATTAAACGAAGTGAAATTGCCGATCAATTCCAATGTGTACCATCACAAATTAATTATGTCATTAATACGAGATTTACAACGGAGAAAGGGTATATAGTGGAAAGTAAGCGCGGGGGCGGTGGATACATCCGAATAATGAGGGTAAAGCATAAAGATAAAGCAGATTTAATCGAAGAAATTATAAAAATGATAAACCCTCACGTATCTCAACAAGCCGCTGTACATGTATTGGATCGGTTAAAGGAAGAGAAAATTATTACGAATCGTGAGGAGAAGCTTATTTTTAGTGCGATTGAACGATCGACTTTACCGTTTCCATTACCAGAACGTGATGAAATCCGTGCCCGAATTTTAACAGCAATGCTAAATACTTTAAAATATTACAGTTGACTCTTTGAGGAGGGGGAGAAGCGTGCGATGTCAAGAGTGTGAAGAACGACAAGCTACCGTTCACTTTAAACAAATTATTAACGGTGAGAAAAAGGAGTTCCACTTATGTGAGGTCTGTGCCCAAGAAAAGGGATACATGCAAATGCCGAATCAAGGTTCCAGCCTTCATGATTTATTGACCGGCTTGTTCAATTTTGATAGTGCTCCCTTAGGTGCCCAGACAGCTAGTACGCAACAATTAAAAGAATTGCAATGCCCTAGTTGTCAGTTAACCTTTTCTGCTTTTAAGGAGATGGGAAAGTTTGGCTGTGCAACGTGCTATGAAACTTTCTCTGGAAGAATTGATCCAATCATACGTCGAGTCCATGCAGGGAATGCGAAACATGCAGGGAAAATTCCTAAAAGAACAGGTGGCAGTATTCAAAAGAAACGTCAATTAGAGGAATATCGTGCTCAGCTGAAGAAATTAATAAGTGAGGAAGCGTTTGAGGATGCCGCTGTTCTAAGAGATAAAATAAAAGCATTAGAAAAAGAAGGACTAGACAAGAGGGAGGCAAGCGAAGAATGACGATGGAGCATTTTCTAAACGAAGCAATCAGTCCTTGGATGCGTGAAGAAGGTGCCGATAACGATATCGTTCTTAGCAGCCGTATTCGCTTGGCGCGGAACTTTGCAAACGTCACTTATCCGGTCCTCGGAAAAGAATCTGAACTAAAAAAAGTTCATGACTTTATGAAAGAGACGTATGATAAAACGTCATTCCAAGATTATAAGAACTTTCACTTTATCAATTTAAAAGACCTTTCGGAAATTCAAACGCAGATTCTTGTGGAAAAGCATTTGATCAGCCCTAATTTAGTCAGGTTTCCTGAGGCAGCAGTACTCATATCAGAGAATGAGCAAGTTTCGATTATGGTGAATGAGGAAGATCACCTTCGCATCCAGCTTTACTTGCCGGGAATGAAGCTTGCCGATGGTCTTGAAGAGGCGTTTGCTCTAGACGACTGGATAGAGGAAAGGATCGATTACGCCTTTGATGAGAAGTTTGGTTATTTAACGAGTTGTCCGACTAATGTCGGTACTGGGATGCGGGCGTCTGTGATGATGCACTTGCCAGCCCTTGTCATTACAAAACAATTGAACCGGATGATTCCTGCAATCAACCAGCTTGGTTTAGTAGTTCGGGGAATTTACGGGGAAGGCAGTGAGTCTCTAGGGAATATATTTCAAATTTCCAACCAAATCACCTTAGGTAAGTCAGAAAAGGATATCGTCCTTGATCTTGCAAGTGTAGTGAATCAACTGATTGAACAGGAGAGGCTTGCAAGAAATTATATTACGGAACAACTTGGAGTCAGCTTAGAAGACCGTGTTTTTAGATCGTATGGAATTCTTAAAAATGCACGGATCATTGAATCAAAGGAAGCATCGAAATGTATTTCTAATGTGCGCCTGGGCATAGACTTAGGTATTATTAAGAATACATCAAAGAATATTTTAAATGAACTCATGATTTTAACTCAACCAGGCTTCTTACAACATTATGCGAAAAGACGATTAACACCACGTGAACGTGATGTGTTTCGTGCTTCATTAATTAGGGAACGACTCGAAATGGAGAAATAGGAGGGACGCCATATGATGTTTGGACGATTTACGGAAAGAGCGCAAAAAGTGCTTGCGCTATCACAAGAAGAGGCAGTACGTCTCGGTCATAATAATATTGGAACAGAACATATCTTGTTAGGCCTAGTTCGCGAAGGAGAAGGTATTGCAGCTAAAGCATTACAATCATTAGGTGTACAGGTGGAGAAAATCCAAGAAGAAGTAGAGAAATTGATTGGGGTCGGCAAACAACCAATGCAATCCATTCACTACACTCCTCGTGCGAAAAAGGTAGTAGAGTTATCTCAAGATGAAGCGAGAAAACTTGGTCATTCCTATGTTGGAACAGAACATATTTTACTCGGACTTATCCGTGAAGGTGAAGGAGTAGCAGCCAGAGTTCTCAACAACCTCGGAATAAGCCTAAATAAAGCCCGTCAGCAAGTTTTAAAACTTCTTGGGAGTAATGAGTCTCAAGCAGGGAGAAGAGGCCGTACAGGGCAGCAATCTAACGCGAGTACGCCAACGTTGGATTCGTTAGCCAGAGATCTAACCGTTAGTGCGAAAGAAGGGAAAATTGACCCTGTTATTGGCCGTGCGAAGGAAATTGAACGTGTGATTCAAGTATTAAGCCGCCGAACAAAGAACAATCCAGTATTGATTGGGGAGCCTGGAGTTGGTAAAACAGCTGTAGCTGAAGGGCTGGCACAGCAGATTGTTGATAATGAAGTTCCAGAAACGTTAAGAGATAAACGTGTGATGACACTTGATATGGGCACAGTAGTTGCTGGTACAAAATATCGTGGTGAATTTGAGGATCGTTTAAAGAAAGTAATGGAGGAAATTCGTCAAGCGGGGAATATCATCCTTTTCATTGATGAGTTGCATACATTGATTGGTGCTGGTGGAGCAGAAGGCGCCATTGACGCATCCAATATTCTAAAACCTTCACTTGCTCGAGGAGAGCTGCAATGTATTGGAGCTACTACAATTGATGAGTATCGAAAGTACATTGAAAAGGATGCTGCCCTAGAACGCCGCTTCCAGCCGATTCAAGTAGATGAGCCGACGGTAGAAGAAACGGTTCAGATTCTGGAAGGTCTTCGTGATCGATACGAAGCACATCATCGAGTAACTATTACAGATGAGGCAATCGATGCCGCAGTTACTTTGTCTGACCGTTATATTACCGATCGTTTCTTACCGGATAAAGCAATTGATTTGATCGACGAAGCAGGTTCTAAAGTGCGTCTCCGCTCTTACACGATTCCACCGAACTTAAAAGAGTTGGAACAAAAACTTGAGGAAGTAAGAAAAGAGAAGGATGCGGCTGTACAGAGTCAAGAATTTGAGAAAGCAGCATCTTTACGAGACACCGAGCAGCGTTATCGTGAAGAATTGGAGAAAACCAAAAATGAATGGAAACAAAAACAAGGCCAAATGGACTCTGAGGTAACAGTTGAGGACATCGCGAGTGTCGTTTCCATCTGGACTGGTGTACCTGTCTCGAAATTGACGAAAGACGAAACTAATCGTCTCTTGAACATGGAAGAAATCCTCCATGAACGGGTGATTGGACAGGAAGAGGCAGTTAAAGCCATTTCTACTGCAATCCGTCGTGCCCGCTCTGGCTTGAAAGATCCTAAACGTCCGATCGGGTCATTCATTTTCCTAGGCCCTACAGGTGTAGGTAAAACAGAACTGGCAAGGGCGCTTGCCGAGGTTATGTTCGCTGATGAAGATGCCATGATACGTGTGGACATGTCCGAGTATATGGAAAGGCACTCTACTGCACGATTAGTCGGCTCACCTCCAGGTTATGTCGGGTATGATGAAGGTGGCCAATTGACGGAGAAAGTACGGAGAAAGCCATATTCGGTAGTTCTGCTTGATGAAGTGGAGAAGGCCCATCCAGAAGTATTCAATATTTTACTGCAAGTTTTGGAAGATGGACGTTTAACCGACTCTAAAGGCAGAACGGTCGATTTCCGAAACACAATTATTATAATGACTTCGAATGTTGGCGCGAGTGAATTGCGCAGAAATAAATTTGTTGGTTTCAACGTAGCTGATGAAAACCAACAGCATTCCGATATGAAATCAAAAGTAATGGATGAGTTGAAAAAAGCGTTCCGCCCAGAATTCTTAAACCGGATTGATGAGACAATCGTATTCCATTCCTTGGAGAAGAAGCATATGAAGGATATCGTGGTACTCATGCTTAAGGAATTGAAGGAGAGATTGGCAGATCAAGAAATTGAGCTCACGATGACAGATAAAGCAGTCGATAAAATTGCTAATGAAGGCTTTGACCCAGAGTATGGAGCTAGACCATTACGCCGTTCCATTCAGCAAAATATTGAAAATCTGCTTTCTGAAGAGTTATTAAAAGGAACGATTGAAAAAGGACAACAAGTAAAGATTGGTTTAAATAATAAAGGTGAATTTATCATCTTAAAGTAATCAACAAAAGCTAGAAGATTTATTTCTTCTAGCTTTTCCTGCAATTTTTCGTTTTTTGTGGCATAATTTAGGAAAAAAGTATCTAAATTGAAATTATTGTGTAACCTACAGAAGGTTAAAATCGTATACAATAAAGAAGGGACCGAATACGTTTGGCAAAGCGAAAGAATACATTTGTATGCCAGGACTGTGGCTACGAGTCACCGAAGTGGATGGGGAAATGTCCAGGCTGTGGTAATTGGAATACGATGGTTGAAGAAATTCAAGCATCTGCCCGTGGTGCCCGTCATGCTGGTGGTACGAGCCGCACAATCAGTAAACCAGAACGGATCACGCATCTTGAATCACAGAAAGAACCACGCATTACAACTGAGATGAGGGAATTTAACCGAGTGCTTGGTGGGGGAATCGTTCCAGGTTCACTTATATTAATTGGAGGAGACCCGGGAATCGGGAAGTCGACTTTGCTGTTGCAAATATCCGCTCAGCTTGCAAGGAAGCTTCGTGTCCTCTATATATCGGGAGAGGAATCAACGAGGCAGACGAAACTCCGTGCGGACCGTCTAGGTATTCAGGAAGAGGAACTCTATGTCCTCAGTGAAACAAATTTATATGATATTAGTCAGCAAATCGAGAAGCTGGAACCAGACCTTATCATCGTGGACTCTATTCAAACAATTTATCGTGAAGAAGTCACCAGTGCACCAGGTAGTGTCTCCCAGGTTCGGGAAAGTACCGGAGAATTGATGAAAATCGCAAAAACAAATAATATTGCTATTTTCATTGTTGGCCATGTGACAAAAGAGGGTGCGATTGCTGGTCCTAGGTTATTAGAGCATATGGTAGATACGGTTTTATATTTTGAAGGGGAACGCCATCATACGTATCGGATTTTACGCAGTGTTAAAAACCGTTTTGGAAGTACACATGAAATGGGTATTTTTGAAATGCGTGAGGAAGGACTGCGTGAGGTGATAAATGCCTCCGAAATATTTTTGGAAGAGCGGAAAGAAGGAACAGCCGGTTCCACAGTAGTTGCGTCCATGGAAGGGACTAGGCCAATCTTAGTTGAAATCCAAGCGTTGATTGCACCATCCAGTTTTGGAAATCCGAGGAGAATGGCTACTGGTATCGATTCAAACCGCGTGTCTTTAATAATGGCTGTATTGGAAAAACGAATGGGGTTCATGCTCCAGAACCAAGATGCTTATTTGAAGGTTGCAGGTGGAGTAAAACTAGACGAGCCGGCAATTGATTTAGCCATTGCACTTAGCATTGCATCCAGTTTTCGTGATCAGCCGACGGCATCGAAGGACATTTTTATTGGTGAGGTTGGGCTGACTGGAGAAATCAGAAGGGTATCCCGAATTGAACAACGGGTGCAAGAAGCGAGTAAGCTTGGTTTCGAGCGGGTTATTTGTCCAAAGAATAATTTGGAAGGCTGGACAATACCTAAAGACATTCAAGTGGTTGGTGTGTCGACTATTCAAGAAGCTTTTGAAGTGGGACTAGCAAGGTAATTTACACTTTTAATGAATTTTAAGGATTCGTCGTTATTCTATTCGTTAATGGTTATAAATAGTAAATAAAGGTAATAATAAACGTTAGGAGGTGAAAGTATGCTGAAAAAGGTTGTTCATATCTTTTTTATCGTCCTTGGTGGAACGATTGGGTATCTATATATTCCGGTTATCATAAATTTATTGAACCTAGATATGGACTTATTGAAAAATCCTTACCTTGGGATGGTTGTTGGGGCCCTTATTTTATTTTTACTCTCATACTTTATTGTTGATTATGTAGTGAATTTCTTCAAATGGATAGAAGAAGCTCTCATCAAACTACCTGCTATGGATTTGTTTTTTGGTAGTTTAGGGATGATCGTTGGACTTGTTATTTCTTACCTTGTTACGATGCCGCTACAAGATATCAACATTCAAGTAGTCTCTCAGGTGCTTCCAATCTTCATTACAATTATCCTAGGTTATTTAGGTTTTCGCGTAGGCTTCCGTCGTCGAGATGAGTTTTCCAATCTATTGCGGGCTGGTAAAAAAGAGAAGCCCAAAAATACAAATAGTGAAGATGCAGATGATGTGGTTCAAGATATACCGAAACCGAAGATTCTCGATACAAGTGTAATCATTGACGGCAGAATTGCCGATATTTGCAGTACGGGATTTTTAGAGGGGACACTGGTAATTCCTCAATTTGTTTTAGGTGAGTTGCAACATATCGCTGACTCCTCCGATGCATTGAAGAGGAACCGCGGCAGACGCGGGTTAGATGTCCTAAACCGTATTCAAAAGGAATTGCCGATTCAAGTAGAGATTTATGAAGGAGATTTTGAGGATATTGCTGAAGTAGACAGCAAGCTTATCAAACTCGCGAAGGTGACAAACGGAATCGTCGTTACAAATGATTTTAATTTAAACAAAGTATGTGATTTGCAGCGTGTGCCAGTTCTAAATATCAATGACTTGGCAAATGCGGTCAAACCTGTTGTCCTTCCTGGTGAAGAACTCGTAGTCCAAGTGATCAAGGACGGGAAAGAACAGAGACAGGGTATCGCATATTTGGATGATGGAACGATGATTGTTGTGGAAGAAGGTCGGGATTATATCGGCAAGACGATTGAGGTCATCATCACAAGTGTGCTGCAGACCTCAGCAGGCAGAATGATTTTTGCCAAACCAAAAACACTTGAAAAAGCACTGTAAAAAAGGTATAACTTATTATGGATAAGAGTTTAAAAGTGATAACACAAATTGTTATCACTTTTCTTGCATCAATCAACACAAAATCCAGTCGAGAGTAAAGCATTTCTGCTGGGTGGGCTGTTAATGTATAATTTAAGGCTATTTTTAGAAAAGAGGGGAAGCATCATGACGAATGAGGTTCGTGTTCGCTATGCACCAAGCCCGACAGGTCATTTGCATATTGGAAACGCTAGAACAGCATTATTTAATTACTTATTTGCCAAACATTACGGTGGAGACTTTATTATCCGTACAGAGGATACAGATGAAAAACGTAATGTTGAAGGTGGCGAAGAAAGCCAACTTCAATACCTGAAATGGCTGGGAATTGAATGGGAAGAAGGCCCAGATGTCGGTGGAGACTATGGTCCATACCGTCAGACAGAGCGTCTGGATATTTATCAAAAATATGTGGACGAGCTACTTGAGCGTGGGCTTGCTTATAAATGTTATATGACGGAAGAAGAACTGGAAAATGAACGTGAGGAACAAAAAGCAAAAGGCCAGGTTCCGAAGTATTCTGGTGCACATCGTGATTTGACGGAAGAGCAAATCGCAGCTTTTGAAGCGGAAGGAAGATTGCCTAGTATTCGTTTCCGTGTTCCGGATGATGTTACGTATACATTCAATGATCTTGTGCGGAAAGATATTACGTTTGAATCCAGTGACTTTGGTGACTGGGTCATTGTAAAGAAAAATGGCATCCCAACATATAACTTTGCGGTTGCTATTGATGATCATCTTATGAATATCACTCATGTTCTTCGGGGGGAAGAGCATATTTCAAATACACCAAAACAAATGATGATTTATGAAGCGTTTGGATGGACGCCGCCGAAGTATGGTCATATGACACTCATCTTAAATGAAAACCGTAAGAAATTAAGTAAGCGGGATGAACATATTCTGCAATTCATTGAGCAATACCGTAATCTTGGTTATTTGCCAGAAGCGATGTTCAACTTCATCAGTTTACTTGGTTGGTCTCCAGTTGGTGAAGAAGAGATTTTCGATAAAGCAACATTGATTGAGATTTTTGATCCAGAGAGATTATCCACATCTCCAGCAATCTTCGATCAGCAAAAATTAAAATGGATGAACAATGAGTATATTAAAAACTCAGAGTTGGATAAGGTCATTGACCTGGCTATGCCGTATTTAATTAAAGCTGGGAAGCTCTCAGAAGATATGGATGAAGAGCAAAGAAACTGGGCTGAAAAAGTCATTTCACTCTATCGCGAGCAGCTGCGCTATGGTGAAGAAATAATTGAATTGACGGAACTGTTCTTTACAGACGATATCACGTATGACGAAGCGGCTACGAATGTGTTGGAGGAAGAGCAGGTGCCGGAAGTCCTTTCGACTTTCAGAGATAAGTTAAGTCAATTGGATGATTTTACAGCTGATGAAATCAAGGCTCAAACAAAAGCAACTCAAAAAGAAACTGGCCATAAAGGTAAAAAATTATTCATGCCTATCCGTGTCGCAACGACCGGTCAAACACATGGCCCCGAACTGCCACTGGCAATTGAGCTTTTAGGTAAAGACGTCGTCATTACACGTCTTGATAAAGTGTTACAGGAGTTATCTTCAAACTAAAAAAACTTCTTTGATACGCTTACGCATAAGGCTTCACAAAATTTAAAAACTGTAATATAGTAATAATAAATATTGGAACGTTGAAGAGGAAAAGTAGGAAGTCTTTCGTTTATACAGAGAGAATCACCTTGGCTGCGAGTGATTTTAAGCGAAATTTCCGAAGTGCCCCTCGGAGTCTATCATGGAAACCTTAGTACATGATAGCGGTCCTCTACCGTTAACAAGAGCACGAGTTGGAAGGAAGTATATGTTTCTTTCAAACAGAGTGGAACCGCGCAAGGAAAATGCGTCTCTGTATTTGCAGAGGCGCATTTTTTTGTTGTTTTTTTGGGCAACTTGGAACGATCCTAAGAAAGGTGGTAACGGGTAATGGGTATTTTTAAACGCATGAAGGAAGATATGGATGTTGTGTTTGAACAGGACCCTGCTGCACGAACATATTTTGAGGTTTTCTTAACATATTCAGGCCTCCATGCTGTATGGTTTCACCGGATAGCCCATGCGTTTTATAATAAAAGATTATTTTTCCTCGCACGAGTCATTTCACAGGTTAGCCGATTCTTCACCGGAATTGAAATACATCCAGGTGCAAAGATAGGTAGACGGTTGTTCATTGACCATGGTATGGGCGTCGTGATCGGGGAGACATGTGAAATTGGTGATAATGTAACCATTTATCAGGGTGTGACCCTCGGTGGAACAGGAAAGGAAAAAGGCAAGCGACACCCGACGGTAAAAGATAATGCACTTATTTCTACAGGAGCAAAAGTATTAGGTTCCATCACCATTGGAGAAAATGCTAAAGTCGGGGGAGGCTCAGTTGTCCTTAAAGATGTTCCGGCAAACTCAACAGTCGTTGGGATTCCTGGAAAGGTTATTGTGCAAGATGGTGTGAGGGTGAAAGATTTAGATCATCATAAGTTGCCGGATCCAGTAGCTGATAAAATGAAGGAAATGCAAGAACAAATAGATGCACTTCAAGCTGAATTAGTGAAACTCAAGGAAAGGAGTCAGCTCCAGAATGTCGATTAAAATATATAATACGTTAACAAGAGAAAAAGAAGTATTCAACCCAATTGAAGAAGGTAAGGTAAGAATGTATGTTTGTGGGCCGACGGTTTATAACTACATTCACATTGGAAACGCCCGCCCGGCAATTGTATTTGATACTGTGAGACGCTATTTTGAATATAGAGGCTACGAAGTGAATTATGTACTTAATTTCACGGATGTCGATGATAAAATCATCAATGCCGCGAGGGAAAGCGGCGAGGATGTCCGCACATTGGCAAACCGTTTTATTGATGCCTATTTAGAGGATGTGCAAGCATTAGGTGTGAAGAAAGCGACCCATCATCCCCGGGTTACAGAAACGATGGATGATATCATCACCTTTATTCAAGGATTGATTGATAAAGGATATGCATATGAAGCAGCAGGTGATGTGTATTTTAAACCGCGTGCGTTTGAAGAGTATGGTAAGCTTTCGCAACAATCTATTGACGAGCTGCGTGCTGGGGCGCGGATTCAAGTCGGTGAAAGGAAAGATGACCCGCTGGACTTTGCGCTCTGGAAGAAAGCCAAAGACGGAGAAATCGCATGGAACTCACCTTGGGGTGAAGGAAGACCAGGCTGGCACATCGAGTGCTCAGCGATGGCAAAGAAATATCTTGGCGAAACGATTGATATTCATGCTGGCGGACAGGATTTAACGTTCCCGCACCATGAGAATGAAATAGCTCAATCCGAATCTTTAAACGAAAAGCCGTTTGCTAATTACTGGATGCATAATGGCTATATCAATATCGATAATGAAAAGATGTCCAAATCATTGGGGAACTTCGTGTTGACTAGAGAACTGATTGAGCAGCACGATCCTCAAGTATTACGATTCTTTATGCTAAGTGTGCATTACCGTAATCCGATCAACTTTACGGAAGAACTCCTGGAGAGTGCGAAAAACAGCTTGGATAGGATTAAGACCGCATATCATAACCTTGAACATCGGAAGCAAGCAAGCTTGAATCTTGTTGGCGACTCTGAGGAATGGCTATCCAAGATAGAGCAGTTCACATTGGATTTTGAAAAAGAAATGAATGATGATTTCAATACAGCAAATGCTATTTCTATACTGTTCGACCTTGCTAAAGAAGCAAATATTTATATCGGTAAAGAACAAACAGATAGCTCGGTACTCGAGACTTTCCAAACAGCAATCGCCAACCTCCTCCGTATTCTTGGTATAGAAGTGGAAGTGGAGCAGGAATTATTGGATGAAGAGATCGATGCACTGATTGAAGAAAGAAATGAAGCAAGAAAAAATAAAGACTATAAACGTGCAGATGAAATCAGAGACCTTCTAAAAGAAAAATCAATCATTTTAGAAGACACTGCACAGGGAGTTCGTTGGAAAAGAGGCTAAACATGAATGCGAAACAAATGAAGAGTTTAGCGCTCGCTTACATGGGTGATGCCATTTATGAAGTATATGTCAGGGAATATCTATTAAATTCAGGTCAGGTCAAGCCCCATTTGCTGCATCAACAAGCTGTCCGGTTTGTTTCAGCAAAGGGGCAGGCCACTGTCTTGCTCCACTGGCTGGATTCCGAGCTGCTTGATGAAGATGAGCGAAAAATCGTCGCTCGCGGCAGAAATGCAAAATCTGGATCTATACCAAAAAACAGTAGTGTACAAACCTATCGTTATAGCACAGCTTTTGAAGCTTTACTAGGCTACCACTATTTGGATAAGAATGAAGACAGGCTTCATGAATTGATGCAAGCTGCTGTAACTTTCATAGAAGAAGGGAAGAAAAGAGATGAGTGAAGAAATAATTATAGGCAAAAACCCAGTGATGGAGGCACTCTCCTCTGGACGTTCAGTAAATAAAGTATTTGTTTCTGAGCATTTGAACCCTAGTACTGTAAGCAAATTAAAGCAGCGTGCAAAAGAAGCTGGAACAATTGTACAGAAAGTACCGAAATCTAAGCTTGACTCGCTATCTGATGGGAATCATCAGGGGATTGTTGCATACGTTGCTTCTTATGATTATGGAACTCTTGATGATTTATTTGATCGTGCGGAACAAAAAGGGGAAGATCCTTTTTTTATTATATTGGACGAGTTGGAAGATCCGCATAATCTTGGTTCCATTCTGCGGACTGCAGATGCTACTGGAGTACATGGAGTCATTATTCCGAAGCGACGTTCAGTTGGACTTACCGCAACCGTCGCTAAAACCGCTGCTGGGGCAATTGAACATGTCCCTGTCGTTCGTGTGACAAATATCGCAAATACGATTGATGAACTAAAAGAGAAAAATATCTGGGTTGTTGGAACAGCTGGAGAAGCGACAGAAGATTACCGCAGACTGGACGGTACACTTCCGATTGCTGTTGTCATCGGAAATGAAGGTAAAGGAATATCCAGGCTCGTCAAGAAAAAATGCGACTGGACCGTAAGCATCCCGATGTCCGGAGAAGTGTCCTCACTCAATGCTTCGGTCGCATGCAGTTTATTACTATATGAGGTATACAGGAAGCGTAATCCGCTGGGTGAGAGCTGATGAACATTTTACTAGTAGATGGCTACAATATTATTGGCGATTGGGAAGAACTACAACGATTGCGAGATAAGGATATGGCAGCTGCTAGAGATCTGCTTATTGAACGGATGGCAGACTATCAAGCTTTCACAGATACAAAAGTCATTATTGTCTTTGATGCCCACGAAGCGCCAGGGAAGGAAAGTAAACTGAAGAAGTTTAAAGTTGAAGTCATCTACACGAAAGAGAACGAAACGGCTGATGAGCGGATTGAACGGTTGATCAAGAAGCTGAAAAATGTAAAAACTCAAGTCTATGTAGCGACTTCTGACTATACGGAGCAACGGACCATATTTGCCCAAGGTGCGTTAAGATTGTCTGCCCGCGAGCTGAAAGTGGAACTGCAAGATATGGAAAATGAAATTACTTTGCGTTTGAAGGAGCAAGAAAAAAAGCAACCTCAATCGAAAATTATCCTTGATCAAGAGATACTGGAGCGGTTTGAAAAGATGCGTAGGGGAGAAAATTGAGAAAATTTATCATTTTCATGTAAAAAACCGCTGGAAGATATTGACGAAAGCGCTATCTCTGCTATATAATAGCGTTTACAGCTAGCTTATCATATGGGAACGGGGGTAATTCTTGGTGGAGCTCAAGCAATTGGACACGGAATATTCAGGCTTACATATGCTTGATGATGAAGAACTCATTCATTTGATTCATCAAGAAGACAAACATGCGTTAGATTTTCTGATCAATAAATATCGCAACTTTGTCCAAGGGAAAGCGCAAGCCTACTTTTTGATTGGTGCCGATCGTGAGGATATCGTCCAAGAAGGTATGATCGGACTTTACAAAGCAATTCGAGATTATGATAAAGAAAAATTATCTTCATTCAAAGCTTTTGCCGAACTATGTATAACCCGTCAAATCATTACTGCTATCAAAACCGCAACAAGGCAAAAGCATACCCCGCTGAATTCCTATGTTTCATTGGACAAGCCAATTTTTGATGAAGAATCGGACCGGACTTTAATCGATGTAATCGCAGGTTCCATGTCAGTCGATCCTGAAGAATTATTGGTGAATCAAGAGAAACTCGTAGATATGGAGTTCAAATTGTCTGAATTATTAAGCGGATTTGAGAAGCAAGTGCTTCATCTTTATCTTGATGGTTGTTCTTATCAAGAGATATCAGCGAAGCTGGACCGTCATGTCAAGTCGGTTGATAATGCACTTCAGAGAGTCAAAAGAAAGCTGGAGCAATTGATCAAAGAAAATAAAATTAAAAGTTAAATCTCGGAGTGGCGTTGACACGAAAGGCAATGTCATGCTACATTATTAGTTGTAAAAATACCCTGTAAGTAGGGATGATAATATGAGTAAAAAGATAACTTTAGCGTGTGCTATTTGCTCAAGCAGAAATTATTCAACTAATAAAAATGTATCCACAACATCTACCAGATTAGAAGTGAAGAAATATTGTAAACACTGTGGGGAGCATACATTGCATCGAGAGACAAAGTAGCGCATCAGGTGGAGCTTGGGGGGTACAAGAATGTTTAAGTTCTTAAAAGACGTATCGCGAGAAATGAAAAAGGTAAGTTGGCCAACTGGTAAGGAACTAAGAAGTTATACCGTAATTGTTTTGAGCACTGTTATTTTAATGGCTATCTTCTTTTTCATAGTTGATTTAGGAATTTCATCGTTTCTAGAACTTTTTTGAATAATAATTTAGCATATATGCTATAATGAGAATGAATATAGTTACTTAAAAGAAAACCCGCACTAAGACGGGTTTTTCATATTGGAGCGAAACATGAAGCAGTCTGAGTATGGCACCATGTAAAAGGACAAACACCCCAATACGTCCCAAGGTGCTATCCGAGGTTTTTCGTTAATTTACTATAAAGGGAGGGAAGGGGCAAGAGTGTCCTGAGAGCATGGAGAAAAATTGGTATGTGGTCCATACGTACTCCGGTTATGAGAATAAAGTTAAGATCAATCTGGAGAAACGTGTTGAAACGATGGGGATGCAGGATAAAATCTTCCGCGTCATCGTTCCTGAAGATGAAGAAACAGAAATTAAAAACGGTAAGAAGAAAGTTGTAAAAAAGAAATCCTTTCCTGGTTATGTGCTGACAGAAATGGTCATGACAGATGATTCTTGGTATGTAGTGAGAAATACACCTGGAGTGACGGGATTCGTTGGTTCCAGCGGACACGGTACAAAACCTACTCCACTAATGCCTGACGAAGTTGAAGATGTATTAAGGCGAATGGGTGTCCAAGCGACGGAAGTTCAAGTTGACTTTGAAATCAAAGAAAACGTCCGAGTGAAGGAAGGTCCATTTGCCGACTTTGAGGGTACGATTGAAAACATCGATCTCGATAAGCAGAAAATTAAAGTTCATGTAAATATGTTCGGCAGAGAAACGCCGATTGAATTGGACTTTTCCCAAGTGGAAAAATTATAAAGCGTTTGGGCTCATTCCAGTCAATCTAAAGGTGCGAGAGCTTTATTATTTATAAAACCATATAAAAAAGATTGAATGAGACTTGCGTATTTATAAAATACATGGTAGAATTTCAATGTTATTTATGCGCTTCGTATTGAAGGTGTATAAAATGAGTGGGAGGGGAAAGCCCTAATACCACATCACGGACTTTAAGGAGGTGTGTCTCGTGGCGAATAAAGTAATCAAATTAGTGAAACTACAAATCCCAGCTGGAAAAGCTACTCCAGCACCACCAGTAGGACCAGCACTTGGTCAAGCAGGTATCAACATCATGGGATTCTGTAAAGAGTTCAACGCACGTACACAAGACCAAGCGGGTTTAATTATCCCTGTGGAAATTACGGTGTTTGAAGACCGTTCATTTACATTTATTACGAAAACTCCACCAGCAGCTGTTCTATTAAAGAAAGCAGCAGGAATTAATTCTGGTTCTGGTGAGCCTAACAAAACTAAAGTGGCTACAGTTAAACGTGATAAAGTAAAGGAAATCGCGGAAACTAAAATGCAGGATTTGAACGCAGCGGATGTTGAAGCAGCTATGCGTATGGTTGAAGGTACAGCCCGCAGTATGGGTATCACAATCGAAGACTAATTCGGTAACTGATTAGCTGTGGTCTCTTTGGAAGGACACAGCTAATCTAGTGCTCTTTGTTTTATATGACAAAGCGAGGACTTTTGCTGACTGCAAGTTAGAAAGGTTCTTTATGGTTTTACACGTGGGAGGTATAACCGTTAATACCACAATCGAGGAGGAAATATAAATGGCAAAAAGAGGTAAAAAGTATCAAGACGCTCAAAAGCTGATTGATCGTTCAAAAGCTTATGAAGTTGAAGAAGCTGTTTCCCTCGTTAAAGAAACTGCAAAAGCTAACTTTGACGAGACAGTGGAAGTGGCATTTCGTTTAGGAGTAGATCCAAAGAAAGCGGACCAACAAATCCGTGGCGCAATGGTTTTACCGCATGGTACTGGTAAAACACAACGCGTTCTAGTATTCGCTAAAGGTGAAAAAGCAAAAGAAGCAGAAGCTGCTGGAGCTGATTATGTAGGTGAAGCGGAATACATCGAGAAAATCAATCAAGGTTGGTTTGATTTTGATGTGATTGTTGCGACTCCAGACATGATGGCTGAAGTAGGTAAGCTGGGAAGAGTGCTTGGACCAAGAGGTCTAATGCCTAACCCGAAAACTGGAACAGTAACGTTTGAAGTAGAGAAAGCTGTCAACGATATTAAAGCTGGTCAAGTAGAATATCGTGTAGATAAGCAATCCAACGTTCATGTTCCTGTTGGAAAAGTTTCCTTTGAAACAGAAAAACTTGTTGAAAACCTTGAAGCGATCATTGAGCAGATCATTAAAGTTAAACCTCAAGCTTCAAAAGGAACTTACTTGAAGAATGTTTCCATTGCTTCTACAATGGGACCTGGAATCAAGCTTGACGTTTCTAATTACAAATAATAAAAAAGCATTGACTTGAAAAAAGTCCTTTGATATAATGACTCTTGTTAAAAAGAATACATTATACCGTAGACAGCAGGTGCGCTCTGGCGCTTAATATCCCGCCGAGGTGTTTTATAAAAGCATTCTAAATTCGTGTTTAGATTGTATTATAAAGCTCTCATGTCTATGAGGGCTTTTTTTATAGACTTGATGCGTGGTAATGCTACGGGAACGGTATGATACAAGTAATTAGGAGGTGGAACAATGTCTAACGTGTTGGAACAAAAGAAACAAATTGTACAAGAAATTGCAGATAAGTTTACAGAAAGCCAAACATCAGTTGTAGTTGACTATCGTGGTCTTGACGTATCTCAAGTTACTGAATTACGTAAACAATTACGTGAAGAGGGAATTGAATTCCACGTTTACAAAAACACGATGACTCGCCGTGCAACAGAATCTGTTGAATTAGGTGAACTTAACGAAGTGTTGGTTGGCCCAACAGCAATTGCATTCAGTAAAGACGATGTCGTTGCCCCTGCTCGTATCCTTAACAACTTTGCTAAGGAGAATGAAGAGCTTGAAATTAAAGGTGGCGTAATCGAAGGAAAAGTAGCTAGCTTAGAGCAAATCAAAGAACTTGCAGACCTTCCAAACCACGAAGGTATGGTTTCTATGTTGCTCAGCGTACTACAAGCTCCAATCCGCAACTTCGCTTATGCTGTTAAGTCTGTTGCTGATCAAAAAGAAGAACAAGGCGCTTAATGCCAGAACGATATAAAATAAAAAATTAACTTAGGAGGATTTAAATCATGACTAAAGAAGAAATGATTAGTGCGATTAAAGAAATGTCCGTTTTAGAATTAAACGATTTAGTAAAAGCTATTGAGGAAGAGTTTGGCGTAACTGCTGCTGCTCCAGTTGCAGTTGCAGGCGGTGCTGCTGGTGGCGGTGCTGAAGCTGAGCAAACAGAATTTGACGTAATTCTTACTGGTGCTGGTGCATCTAAGATTAAAGTTGTTAAAGCTGTTCGTGAAATCACAGGTCTTGGACTTAAAGATGCAAAAGGTCTTGTTGACGAAGCTCCAAAACCAATTAAAGAAGGCGTATCTAAAGATGAAGCTGAAGAGATTAAATCTAAACTTGAAGAAGCTGGCGCTGAAGTAGAAGTTAAATAAGTTTAATAAATAAAAATAAAGAGCTCGTCGTTTATGTCGACGGGCTCTTGTTTCATAAAAGAAACTTCATCCGATGGAACTTCTCAGATTGTTCATTTTGCAAACTTCCTGGATAACGAAGTTTAAGTGAATCGGTATATGATATCCATGACTCTCTTGGAAATTTGTTTTCCTTACATAATAATAGGGTGTCAGGGCGGTTGTATATTAAGAGTTTATTCGATCTTCTCACATCAAATCACACTTCCTAAGGCGTCGTTATTACCTTCGCCTTAAGTAAACGATAAACGAAGTAGGTGTTCAAATGAATGAGCATTACTTTTCCGAAAAGCCCCAAACAGAAAGTTCACCAAGACATTTGCAAACTAAATTACGAGATAAAAATTATACATTTACGAGTGATACGAATGTTTTCTCCAAGGGGAAGATTGACTTTGGCTCACGGGTATTGATTGAAACATTCGAAGAGCCTGCGATCGATGGAGATTTTTTGGATCTAGGTTGCGGTTATGGACCGATTGGGATTTCACTTGCGGGAACATATCCGAATCGCCACGTCGTTTTAGCTGACGTGAACGAAAGAGCTCTCTCCTTAGCTGAAAAAAATGCAAATGCCAATCATGTGTCGAATGTTGAAGTGATTCGCAGCGACCGTTTTTCTAATTTGGAAGGCAGGAAGTTTGCGGCAGTTATCACTAATCCTCCGATCAGAGCGGGGAAAACAGTAGTGCATGGAATGTTTGAAGGTGCTAAAGAGGCTTTGGTGGAAAATGGTGAACTATGGGTGGTTATTCAAAAGAAACAAGGTGCGCCATCTGCACAGAAAAAAATCAACGAACTATTTGGTAATGTTGAGGTCGTTGATAAGAAAAAAGGCTATTTTATTTTAAGAGCACTTAAAATTTGACCTTATTCGGTCAATGTGGTAGCATATTATAATGCTACGATGGGCTCTGTTTGTCAAGCGTAAACCGCAAATAAATATCTAAAACGTATATTTTGCCGACAGACGGAGACAATGGAATAAGTATAATAGACAGATTGTTTAATGTTTCTTCATATAGTTTACCAAAATTTAATGGACTTGTACAACTGTATTTTCATATCCTTGGGAAATACAGTCGTATAACTCTTGAAGTTGTAAGCGATGAAGAATTTTGTTGTTTGTGCAAGTTATATAAAAACGAGATTGGGCATCCGTCCAATTTCCGTTTTAAATAATAAAATAATTCCGTAGAGAATCCTCTACGAAACATAAGATCTTAAGGGGTGAAGCAGTTGACAGGACAACTAGTTCAATATGGCAAACACCGCCAGCGTAGAAGCTATGCACGTATCAGCGAAGTATTAGAGCTGCCAAATTTAATCGAAATTCAAACCGCTTCTTATGAATGGTTCATGGAAGAAGGGTTAAGGGAAATGTTTAGAGACATTTCTCCAATTGAGGATTTCACCGGTAACCTTTCATTAGAATTTGTAGATTATAGTTTGGGTGAGCCTAACTATCCTGTAGACGAATCAAAGGAAAGAGATGTAACCTATAATGCTCCCCTTCGCGTGAAGGTTCGTTTATTAAATAACGAAACTGGTGAAGTGAAGGAACAGGAAGTATTTATGGGTGATTTCCCATTGATGACTGATACAGGTACATTTATCATCAACGGAGCTGAGCGTGTAATTGTATCCCAGCTTGTACGTTCCCCAAGTGTGTACTTTAACCATAAAATCGATAAAAATGGTAAGCGCGGAGTTCAAGCAACCGTCATTCCGAACCGTGGCGCTTGGCTTGAATTCGAAACGGATGCAAAAGACGTTGCTTACGTGCGGATTGACCGTACACGTAAACTACCAATCACGGTATTACTACGTGCTTTAGGTTTCGGTACGGACCAAGAAATCATTGACCTTCTAGGTGATAATGAATACTTGAGAAACACCCTTGAAAAAGATAATACGGAAACAACAGAGAAAGCATTACTAGAAATATATGAACGGCTTCGTCCGGGTGAACCGCCAACTGTAGAAAATGCTAAAAATCTATTGATTTCACGTTTCTTTGATCCGAAGCGTTATGATTTAGCTCATGTTGGTCGTTATAAAATGAACAAAAAGCTGAATATCAAAAACCGTTTATTCAACCAAGTGTTAGCCGAAACGATTGCTGATCCTGAAACAGGTGAGGTTCTTGCGGAGAAAGGTGATCGTTTAGAGCGTAAATTACTAGATAAACTTATTCCTTTCTTGGAGAGGGAAGAAGAGAAGCTTGGCGAACATGTCATCTCTCTTCATGATGGAGTTTTAGAAGAGGATATCAGCCTTCAGTCCATTAAGATTATTGACCCTACAGACCCAGAAGGTGAGCGGGAGTTAACCATCATTGGAAATGGTGGCGTGGATAATGATGTAAAAAACATCACTCCAGCTGATATTTTGGCTTCCATCAGCTATTTCTTTAACTTGCTGCACAGAGTGGGCGATGTAGATGATATTGATCATTTAGGAAACCGTCGTTTACGTTCTGTTGGTGAACTGCTGCAAAACCAATTCCGAATCGGTCTATCTCGTATGGAACGCGTAGTACGTGAAAGAATGTCAATTCAAGACACTTCCAGCGTGACACCACAGCAATTAATCAATATACGTCCTGTTATTGCATCAATTAAGGAGTTCTTTGGTAGTTCGCAGTTATCCCAGTTCATGGATCAAACAAACCCATTGGGAGAACTCACGCATAAGCGTCGTTTATCTGCGCTTGGACCTGGAGGATTAACCCGTGAACGAGCTGGTTTTGAAGTACGTGACGTCCACTACTCTCACTATGGTCGTATGTGTCCGATTGAAACACCGGAAGGACCGAATATCGGTCTGATCAACTCCTTATCCAGTTATGCGAAAGTAAATAAATTTGGTTTCATTGAATCACCATATCGCCGTGTGGATCCGGAAACTGGTCAGGTGACGGACCAAATTGATTACCTTACAGCTGATGAGCAAGATAATTATATCGTTGCACAAGCAAACGCGCCTTTAGATGAGAATAATCGTTTTGCGAATGAAGAAGTAATTGCTCGTTTCCGTGAAGATAACATCGTTGTTTCACGAGACAAAGTGGATTATATGGACGTTTCACCGAAGCAGGTTGTCTCTGCGGCTACTGCATGTATTCCTTTCTTAGAGAATGACGACTCGAACCGTGCACTAATGGGTGCGAACATGCAGAAGCAGGCAGTTCCTTTATTGGTTCCAGAATCACCTATAGTTGGAACGGGAATGGAATATGTAAATGGTAAAGATTCCGGTGCTGCAGTTCTTTGCCGCCATGCAGGAATTGTTGAACGAGTAGAAGCGAAGGAAATTGTTGTCCGTCGCATCTCTGAAGTAGATGGGAAAGAAGTCGAAGGAGATACGGATGTTTACAAGTTACAGAAATTCCAACGTACAAACCAAGGAACATGTTATAACCAACGTCCAATCATTAAAGAAGGCGACCGTGTAGATAAGGGCGAAATCTTAGCAGATGGACCTTCCATGGAACTAGGAGAACTTGCTCTTGGTCGAAACGTATTGGTCGGTTTCATGACATGGGAAGGGTATAACTACGAGGATGCTATCATTATGAGTGAGCGTCTAGTGAAAGATGATGTATATACTTCCATTCATATTGAAGAATTTGAACTGGAAGCACGTGATACGAAACTTGGACCGGAAGAGATTACGAGAGATATTCCGAACGTTGGGGAAGAAGCGCTTAAAAACCTTGACGAAAATGGAATTATCCGTGTCGGAGCAGAAGTGAAAGATAGCGATATTCTTGTAGGAAAGGTAACACCAAAAGGGGTTACGGAATTATCTGCAGAAGAGCGTCTGCTTCATGCGATTTTCGGTGAAAAAGCTCGGGAAGTAAGAGATACTTCTTTACGAGTTCCTCATGGCGGTGGCGGTATTGTTCTTGACGTCCGTGTATTCAACCGCGAAGATGGCGATGAACTGTCTCCAGGGGTCAACCAGCTCGTCCGCGTTTATATCGTACAGAAACGTAAAATCTCTGAAGGAGATAAAATGGCTGGTCGTCACGGAAACAAAGGTGTTATTTCGAAGATTCTACCAGAAGAAGATATGCCGTTCATGCCAGACGGAACGCCGATCGACATTATGCTTAACCCACTAGGAGTTCCATCCCGTATGAACATCGGACAAGTGTTCGAGTTGCATCTCGGAATGGCAGCGAGACTCTTAGGAATTCACGTAGCATCTCCGGTATTTGACGGTGCTACGGAAGAGGATGTACATGAAACGTTACAAGAAGCTGGAATGGCTCCAGACGCCAAGACGGTCCTGTATGACGGAAGAACTGGAGAGCCATTCGATAACCGTGTATCTGTTGGTGTCATGTATATGCTTAAACTAGCTCACATGGTTGATGATAAATTGCATGCCCGTTCAACTGGTCCATACTCACTTGTTACTCAGCAGCCACTTGGTGGTAAAGCACAATTTGGTGGTCAGCGTTTTGGAGAGATGGAGGTTTGGGCGCTTGAAGCATACGGTGCAGCTTACACGCTTCAAGAAATCCTTACTGTCAAATCTGATGATACAGTTGGTCGTGTGAAGACTTATGAAGCGATTGTCAAAGGACATAACGTACCAGAACCAGGAGTTCCTGAATCATTCAAGGTACTTATCAAGGAGCTACAGAGTTTAGGACTTGATGTTAAAATGCTGAACAGCCACGAAGAAGAAATCGATATGCGGGAACTTGAAGATGATGAAGTTCAGGCAGCATCGAAGCTCAACTTAGAAATTGAAGAGAACTAAATAGTGAATGCTATGCGCCCGTTCCGTGACGTATAGACTGGAATGGGCCGTGGCTGTTTTAGTTCGTATAGTATTCCTTAAAGATAAAATGAAGTGAGAATTGATAATGGGCGATCAATTCTCCTTCTCTTATATAATTACAGCACATAAATAAGGGAGGATTGCCCCTTGCTAGATGTAAATACGTTCGAATATATGAAAATAGGTTTAGCTTCTCCGGAGAAGATCCGTTCATGGTCTTACGGTGAAGTGAAAAAACCAGAAACCATCAACTACCGTACCTTAAAGCCTGAAAAAGACGGTCTGTTCTGTGAAAGAATTTTTGGACCGCAGAAAGACTGGGAATGTCATTGCGGAAAGTATAAACGAGTACGCTATAAAGGTGTAGTCTGTGACCGCTGTGGAGTAGAAGTGACGAAAGCGAAAGTGCGTCGTGAAAGAATGGGGCATATTGAATTGGCGGCTCCTGTATCTCATATTTGGTATTTCAAAGGAATCCCGAGTCGGATGGGGCTTGTTCTTGACATGTCACCACGTGCCTTAGAAGAGGTCATTTACTTTGCCGCATATATTGTTACGGATCCAGGTAATACACCGCTTGAAAAGAAACAACTTTTGTCTGAGAAAGAATATCGTGCTTATTACGATAAATATGGAAAATCCTTCCGTGCAGAAATGGGTGCTGAAGCGATCCGCAAGCTACTTCAAGATATTGACCTTGAAAAAGAAGTAAAGACTTTACGTGAAGAGTTGAAGACTGCCCAAGGTCAACGTAGAACACGTGCAATCAAGCGTCTTGAGGTAATGGAAGCTTTTCGTAATTCTGGTAACGAACCAAGCTGGATGGTATTAGATGTTCTTCCGGTCATTCCACCAGAAATTCGCCCAATGGTGCAGCTTGACGGTGGACGTTTTGCTACATCCGACTTAAATGATTTATACCGCCGGGTAATTAACCGTAATAACCGTCTGAAAAGACTATTAGATCTTGGTGCACCTAGTATTATCGTACAAAACGAGAAACGTATGCTCCAAGAGGCGGTTGATGCATTGATTGATAACGGACGTAGAGGTCGTCCAGTAACAGGTCCAGGTAACCGACCGTTAAAATCACTTTCTCATATGCTGAAAGGTAAACAGGGACGTTTCCGTCAAAACCTGCTAGGTAAGCGTGTGGACTACTCTGGTCGTTCTGTTATCGTTGTAGGTCCGAACCTCAAAATGTACCAATGTGGATTGCCAAGAGAAATGGCCCTTGAGTTATTCAAGCCGTTCATTATGAAAGAGCTGGTAGACAGAGGCCTAGCTCATAATATCAAATCCGCTAAGCGGAAAATTGAACGGGTCCATCCGGATGTATGGGATGTTCTCGAGGATGTTATTAAAGAGCATCCAGTACTATTAAACCGTGCACCTACTTTGCACCGTTTAGGAATTCAAGCCTTCGAACCAACTCTAGTGGATGGTCGGGCAATTCACTTGCACCCTCTAGTATGTACAGCATATAACGCTGACTTTGATGGTGACCAAATGGCGGTTCACGTACCGTTATCAGCAGAGGCGCAAGCTGAAGCAAGAATTCTTATGTTGGCAGCACAAAACATCCTAAACCCTAAAGATGGGAAACCGGTAGTTACTCCTTCCCAGGATATGGTTTTAGGTAACTATTATTTAACGTTAGAACGAGAAAATGCAATTGGTGAGGGAAGTGTCTTCAAAGACACCAATGAAGCATTAATCTCTTACTATACAGGAAATGTTCATCTCCATACGAGAGTTGCTGTTCATGCAGGAAGCTTAAACAATAAAACTTTCACAGAAGAACAAAACAGCAAATTATTAATCACAACTGTTGGTAAACTAATATTTAATGAGATTCTTCCAGACTCCTTCCCGTTTATTAACGAACCAACTAGAACGAATCTGGAAGACAAAACGCCAGATAAGTACTTTGTTGATCCGGGAACAGATGTAACAGAAGTCATTAAGAACGCCGAATTAATCAGACCGTTCAAGAAAGGTTTCTTAGGTGATATTATTGCTGAAGTCTTTAAACGCTTTAAGATCATCGAGACCTCTAAGATGCTTGACCGTATGAAAGATTTAGGGTTCAGATATTCGACTAAAGCTGGTATGACAGTTGGTATTTCCGATATTGTCGTTCTACCAGGTAAAGAGAAAATCTTAGATGAGGCCCAAGATAAAGTAGATAACGTCTTGAAACAATTCCGTCGTGGTCTTGTTACAGAAGAAGAGCGTTACGATCGTGTGATTTCTATCTGGACACAAGCAAAAGACACGATCCAAGATAAACTGATGGAGTCCCTAGACAATCGAAATCCAATCTTCATGATGAGTGACTCTGGAGCACGTGGTAACGCATCGAACTTTACTCAGTTAGCTGGAATGCGTGGACTTATGGCCGATCCGTCTGGTAAAATCATCGAGCTTCCGATTAAATCCAGCTTCCGTGAAGGGTTGACGGTACTAGAGTACTTTATCTCTACTCACGGAGCCCGTAAAGGACTTGCGGATACAGCGCTGAAGACTGCTGACTCTGGATACTTGACGAGACGTCTTGTAGACGTTGCCCAAGATGTCATCATTCGAGAAGAAGACTGTGGTACCGACCGTGGACTTCCGGTACGTGCTTTAGTTGACGGATCAGAAGTGATTGAGCCGCTTATCGATCGTTTGATTGGACGTACAGCATTCAATGAAATTGTCCATCCTGAAACTGGCGATGTTATTGTGAAGCATAACGAAATGATCCATGAAGATCAGGCGAAAGAGATTGTAAATGCCGGAATTGAAGAAGTTAACATTCGAACTGCCTTCACATGTAATACAAAACACGGCGTTTGCCAAAAATGTTATGGTCGAAACCTCGCTACTGGTTCAGACGTTGAAGTGGGAGAAGCGGTAGGGATTATTGCTGCCCAATCAATTGGAGAACCGGGTACTCAGTTGACAATGCGTACGTTCCATACAGGTGGGGTTGCCGGAGATGACATCACTCAAGGTTTACCGCGTATCCAAGAGCTATTTGAAGCTCGTAATCCTAAAGGGGAAGCGGTAATCACTGAAATTTCCGGAACGGTTCAAGAAATTAAAGAAGTAAAAGATAAATATGAAATTGTCATTCAAGGTTCTGTTGAACAGCGTACCTATCCGGTGCCATATAATGCAAGAATGCGAGTTGCAGAAGGCGACGAGGTAGAAGCCGGACAGGAGCTTACGGAAGGTTCAGTTGATCCAAAAGAGCTTCTGCGAGTTAAAGGTGTAGAAGGGGTTCAGGATTACTTGCTGCGTGAAGTTCAACGAGTTTACCGTATGCAAGGGGTAGAAATCGGTGACAAGCACGTTGAAGTAATGGTACGTCAAATGCTACGTAAAGTCCGTGTGGTTGACGCTGGTGATACAGATGCACTTCCAGGTTCATTGCTTGAATTGCATCAATTCAGGGATATCAACAAACCGGTACTTCTTAGCGGTGGCAACCCAGCAATCGGTAGACCGGTCTTGCTTGGAATTACGAAAGCATCTCTTGAAACAGATTCCTTCCTATCTGCAGCTTCCTTCCAAGAAACGACTCGTGTCTTGACGGATGCAGCGATAAAAGGTAAACGTGATGACTTGCTCGGACTAAAAGAGAACGTCATTATCGGTAAGCTTGTTCCAGCTGGTACTGGTATGCAACAATACCGGACAATCGAAACCGGATTGGATTTGCCTGAGATGGAAGAGGCTGTCGAAGAAACAGAAACAGTTAAGTAATATAATTGCCTGTCCTGCTCCACGTTGTATTCTTAAGGAAACAACCTGTGAAGGTGATGCAATAGAACCTTTTCAGGAGCTGGACGCGGCATAATATATAAGGGTAAAAATAAATTTGGAAGCACCGTAAAATTAACAAATAAATTATTGACATTAAAAACTGAGGATGTTAATATATTCAAGGTGCTTCCAATTTATACTTGTTGCTTTGGAGGATGTAAGATGTCTTATGAAAAAGTGACAGAATTTAGATCTCGTCTAATTATTGGAATAAAGCAGACACAGAAAGCCATGAAAAATGGCGAAGTAAGTGAAGTTTTTATTGCTGATGATGCTGAAAAGCATATTACGCAAAAGGTAGCTAATTTAGCTGAAGAGCTAGGAATACCTTGTCAGCGTGTGGATTCAATGAAGAAATTAGGTAAAGCTGCAGGTGTGGAAGTGAATGCTTCAACGGTTGCGGTCAAAAAATGATTTGGTGCACAGAGCACCAAAAATTCTTTTTTACCTTCAAATGAACCACCTGGGTGTGTGGTATTACATCTAGCTTGTATATAGCTAGTTACAGCTTATTTTAATTCGAAAGAAGGGAGGAAAAACAAGATGCCTACAATTAACCAATTAATCCGTAAAGGACGTGTAAGCAAGCCTAAAAAGTCTGACTCTCCTGCACTTAACAGAGGATACAACAGCTTCAAAAAGCAGCTTACAAACCATAACTCTCCACAAAAACGTGGTGTATGTACACGTGTTGGTACATTAACTCCTAAAAAACCGAACTCAGCATTACGTAAATATGCGCGTGTTCGTTTATCTAATAACATGGAAGTTACTGCATACATCCCTGGTATTGGTCACAACCTACAAGAGCACAGTGTAGTTTTACTACGCGGTGGACGTGTAAAAGACCTTCCTGGGGTACGTTATCACATCGTTCGTGGTGCCCTTGACACTGCTGGTGTTGAAGGACGTATGCAAAGCCGTTCAAAATACGGTGCGAAGAAGCCAAAAGAAAACAAATAATCTCAGCATGAAAATAGACAAACAGGAAAGGAGGTAGACATATGCCACGTAAAGGACCAGTACCTAAGCGCGATGTCTTACCAGATCCGATTTACAATTCAAAATTAGTGACTCGTCTTATCAATCAAATTATGGTTGATGGTAAAAGAGGTATCGCACAAAAGATTCTATACAACGCATTCAATCTAGTTCAAGAACGCACTGGACAAGATCCAATGGAAGTTTTTGAGCAAGCAATGAAGAATGTAATGCCAGTACTTGAAGTACGTGCACGCCGTGTTGGTGGTTCAAACTACCAAGTGCCGGTTGAAGTTCGACCAGAACGCCGTCAAGCTTTGGGTCTACGTTACCTTGTTAACTACTCACGCCTACGCGGAGAGAAAACAATGGAAGATAGACTAGCAAACGAAATCATCGATGCTTCTAATAACACAGGTGCAGCTGTTAAGCGCCGTGAAGAAATGCATAAAATGGCTGAAGCGAATAAAGCATTCGCTCACTACCGTTGGTAAGATAAAACTAATAAAGCACTATAGGAAGGAGAAGAATACATGGCAAGAGAGTTCTCCTTGGAAAAGACGCGTAATATTGGGATTATGGCACATATTGATGCTGGTAAAACCACTACAACTGAGCGTATTCTTTTCTATACAGGACGTATTCATAAAGTTGGTGAAACTCACGAAGGTGCTTCTACGATGGACTGGATGGAGCAGGAGCAGGAGCGTGGAATCACGATCACATCTGCTGCTACTACAGCACAGTGGAAAAACCACCGTATCAACATCATTGATACTCCAGGACACGTAGACTTCACAGTAGAGGTTGAACGTTCACTCAGAGTACTTGATGGAGCGGTGACTGTTCTTGACGCACAATCTGGTGTTGAACCACAAACAGAAACAGTATGGCGCCAAGCTACTACTTATGGTGTACCAAGAATTGTATTCATTAACAAAATGGATAAAACGGGTGCAGACTTCTTATATGCTACAAACACATTAAGAGACCGTCTAGGTGCAAATGCACACCCTGTCCAAATGCCGATTGGCGCAGAGGATCAATTCGAAGGAATCATCGACTTAATCAATATGGAAGCTCACTTCTATAAAGATGATTTAGGAACAGTTGATGAGTCTGCTGAAATCCCTGCTGAATTGAAGGATCAAGCAGAAGAGCTTCGTGCAGAATTGATTGAAGCAGTTGCTGAAACTGATGAAGATCTAATGATGAAATATCTTGAAGGTGAAGAAATCTCGGTTGACGAATTGAAACAAGCAATTCGTAATGCAACACTTGCTGTAGATTTCTACCCAGTGTTCTGTGGTTCTGCTTTCAAGAACAAAGGTGTTCAGTTACTTCTTGACGGTGTACTTGATTATCTTCCAGCTCCAACAGATGTTGCTGCGATTGAAGGTATCGTACCTGGAAAAGAAGATGAAAAAGTTACTCGTGAGTCAGATGACAATGCACCATTTGCTGCATTGGCATTTAAAGTTATGACAGACCCGTTCGTTGGTAAACTAACGTTCTTCCGTGTTTACTCTGGTACACTAGAATCAGGTTCATACGTGAAAAACAGTGTGAAAGACAAACGTGAACGTGTTGGTCGTATCCTACAAATGCATGCGAACTCCCGTGAAGAGATTTCTATAGCTTATGCTGGTGAAATCGCTGCAGCGGTTGGTTTGAAAGATACAAGTACCGGTGACACTTTATGTGATGAAAAACACCCGGTAATCTTAGAATCAATGGAATTCCCAGAGCCGGTTATCTCGGTTGCGATCGAACCGAAGACAAAAGCCGACCAAGATAAAATGGGTACTGCTTTGGCTAAACTTGCTGAAGAAGATCCAACGTTCAAGACAGAAACGAACACAGAAACTGGTCAGACAATCATTTCTGGTATGGGTGAGCTTCACCTTGATGTTATCGTTGACCGTCTGAAACGTGAATTTAAAGTGGAAGCTAACGTAGGTGCTCCACAAGTTGCTTACCGTGAAACGTTCCGCCAGGCTGCTGAAGTTGAAGGTAAATTCATTCGTCAATCCGGTGGACGTGGACAATATGGACACGTTTGGATTAAGTTTGAACCTAACGAGGAAGGCGCAGGCTTTGAGTTCACAAACGCTATCGTTGGAGGGGTTGTTCCTCGTGAATACATTCCTTCAGTTGAGCAAGGTATCGAAGAAGCACTTGAAACTGGTGTACTAGCTGGATATCCATTAATCGATGTCAAAGCAACACTATATGATGGTAGCTACCACGATGTCGACTCTAACGAGATGGCATTTAAGATTGCGGCTTCAATGGCACTTAAAGCAGCTAAGAACAAATGTAACCCAGTACTGCTTGAGCCAATGATGCGTGTAGAAATCGTAATCCCTGAAGAATACATGGGAGATATCATGGGTGACGTTACATCACGCCGTGGACGTATTGAAGGAATGGAAGCTCGTGGAAATGCACAGCTTGTAAAAGCGTTCGTACCACTCTCTGAAATGTTTGGTTACGCAACAGCTTTACGTTCTAATACTCAAGGTCGTGGAACGTATACAATGGTATTCGATCACTACGCAGAAGTACCTAAATCAATCTCAGAAGAAATTATTGAGAAAAACGCTGGACAATAATTGATTTTTTGAATGATTTAACGTATAACATTTAGTGAGGACTAGAGAATAATCAACTTATTATTCCTTAGTTAAAATAAATTATAATAACAGTTATTTATTTAAAGGAGGAACTATAAATGGCTAAAGAAAAATTCGACCGCTCCAAACAGCACGTTAACGTTGGAACTTTAGGACACGTTGACCATGGTAAAACTACGTTAACTGCTGCTATTACTACTGTAATGAACAAAGTATACGGTGGTGGAGACGCAAGAGGTTATGACCAAATTGATAACGCACCAGAAGAAAGAGAACGTGGAATCACAATCGCTACTTCTCACGTTGAGTACGAAACTGAAAACCGTCACTATGCACACGTTGACTGCCCAGGTCACGCGGACTATGTTAAAAACATGATCACTGGTGCTGCACAAATGGACGGTGCTATTCTAGTAGTATCTGCTGCTGATGGCCCAATGCCACAAACTCGTGAGCACATCCTACTTTCTCGTAACGTTGGAGTACCTGCTTTCGTAGTATTCCTAAACAAAGTTGACATGGTTGACGATGAAGAGTTACTAGAATTAGTAGAAATGGAAGTTCGTGACCTATTAACTGAATACGACTTCCCTGGTGATGACGTACCAGTAGTAGCAGGTTCTGCTCTTAAAGCACTTGAAGGTGTTGCAGAATACGAGGAAAAAATCGTTGAGCTTATGAAAGCTGTTGACGAATACGTTCCAACTCCAGAACGTCAAACTGACAAACCATTCATGATGCCTGTTGAGGATGTATTCTCTATTACAGGTCGTGGTACAGTTGCAACTGGACGTGTTGAGCGTGGACAAATCAAAGTTGGAGAAGAAGTTGAGATCATTGGTCTTAATGAAGCTCCTGGTAAAACAACTGTTACAGGTGTTGAGATGTTCCGTAAACTTCTTGACTATGCAGAAGCTGGAGACAACATCGGTGCGTTACTTCGTGGGGTAGCTCGTGAAGATATCAGCCGTGGTCAAGTTCTTGCAAAACCAGGAACTATCACTCCACACACAAACTTCAAAGCTGAAGTTTACGTATTATCAAAAGAAGAAGGTGGACGTCATACTCCATTCTTCTCTAACTACCGCCCACAGTTCTACTTCCGTACTACGGATGTAACTGGTGTATGTCAACTTCCTGAAGGCGTAGAAATGGTTATGCCTGGGGACAACGTTGAAATGACTGTAGAACTTATCTCACCAATCGCGATTGAAGATGGAACTCGTTTCTCTATTCGTGAAGGTGGACGTACAGTAGGATCTGGCGTTGTAACATCAATCACTAAATAAGTTATACATCTTTATAAAAATGGGCAGCTAATTCTAGCTGCCTATTTTAATTTGCTCTTCAAGATATAGTTTTCGGTGTCCTGCCAATAAGTCTATAAACTTAGATTCTACCCTAGAAGTCTTTGAATTTAGTGCTGTTAAATCGCCTATATGCAATTTCCCTCTAAAATATGCAAACTCACCTTGAAAAAGAGTAAAAAATCCCGAGAAAACCTTGCAATCCATAGAAAACATGCGTATAATATGTAGATGTGCAATTGATTCTTATCTAAGAAAAAGGTTGCAATGGCCAACGAATTCTTATATAATATTAATGTTGGTCTTAAAACGGCGATGAAGTGAAAGGTTGTTGGCACACCCGGCCGCTTTGCCATGGCGGTGTGTCAAGAAATTTTCATGGAGAATGTCTATAATAATATGGGCGAAGGAGGGAAAATGATGGCAAAAGAAAAAATCAGAATCCGTTTGAAAGCTTATGATCACCGAGTATTGGATCAATCTGCAGAAAAGATTGTTGCAACTGCAAAACGTTCTGGAGCAAATGTTTCTGGACCGATTCCATTACCGACAGAAAAGAATGTATATACAATCTTACGTGCGGTGCATAAATACAAGGATTCACGTGAGCAATTCGAAATGCGTACACATAAACGTCTAATCGATATTGTGAACCCAACACCAAAAACAGTGGACTCACTTATGAGACTAGATCTGCCAAGTGGTGTAGATATTGAAATTAAATTATAATATAAACGAAATATAGGAGGTGTAACGGATGACGAAAGGAATCTTAGGTCGCAAAATCGGCATGACTCAGTTATTCTCTGAGACTGGTGAGTTGATCCCAGTGACAGTGATTCAAGCTGAGCCGAACGTCGTATTGCAAAAAAGAACAAACGAAAATGATGGATATACAGCAATTCAATTAGGGTTTGCGGATAAGAAAGAACATCGTGCAAACAAAGCGGAAAAAGGACATGCTGAAAAAGCGAGCACTAGCCCTAAGCGCTACGTTCGTGAAATCCGCACCGAAAATATCGACGAGTATGAAGTAGGTCAAGAAATCAGTGTTGATATTTTCACAGCTGGAGAGAAAATTGATGTAACAGGAACTTCTAAAGGTAAAGGATTCCAAGGCTCTATTAAACGTCACGGCCAAGCTCGTGGACCAATGAGTCACGGTTCTCATTTTCATAGAAGCTCTGGGGCAATGGCTATGGCAGCTACTCCAGCACGTGTATTTAAAGGTAAAAAATTACCAGGACAAATGGGTAATGAACAAATTACAATTCAAAACCTTGAAGTAGTAAGTGTAGATGCAGAAAAGAATCTACTACTAGTTAAAGGCAATGTTCCAGGCGCGAAAAAATCCTATGTTAAAATTACTAGCGCATTAAAAGGAAATTAATCACTAAAAGAAGGGAGGATTTGTCATGCCAAAAGTAACATTGTTTAAGCAAGATGGAAGTAACGCAGGAGAAGTTGAATTAAACGAAGCGGTATTCGGTATCGAGCCAAACACTCATGTATTACACGAAGCAGTAGTAATGCAACGTGCATCATTACGCCAAGGTACACATGCAGTCAAAAACCGTTCTGCAGTTCGTGGCGGTGGTCGTAAACCATGGCGTCAAAAAGGAACAGGACGTGCACGTCAAGGTTCTATCCGTTCACCACAATGGGTTGGCGGTGGAGTAGTATTTGGTCCTACACCACGCAGCTACAGCTACAAGCTACCTAAAAAGGTGCGTCGTTTAGCGCTTAGATCTGCTTTATCTTCTAAAGTGAAAGAAGAAAACATCTTTGTTTTAGAGCAACTTGCATTGAATGCTCCAAAAACAAAAGAAATCATCAATTTACTAGATGCATTAAAAGTAGATGAGAAAGCATTAATTGTGACTGCTGATACTAATGAAACAATTGCTCGTTCAGCAAACAACCTTCAAACAGTTAAAGTATTGACTGTAGAGGAGTTGAACGTATTAGATATCTTAACGTATGACAAGTTAGTTATTACGAAAGATGCGGTCGAAAAAGCAGGGGAGGTGCTTGCATAATGAAAGATCCACGTGATATTATTAAGCGCCCTATCATTACTGAGCACAGTGCTGATTTAATGGCAGACAAGAAATATACTTTCGAAGTCGACCCTAAAGCAAACAGAACTGAAATCAAAAACGCTGTTGAAGTAATCTTCGGTGTAGAAGTAGAAAAAGTTAACACAATGAACCTAAAAGGTAAATTCAAGAGAATGGGACAATACGGAGGATTCCGCCCAAATCGTAAAAAAGCTATCGTTCAGCTTTCAGAAGACAGTAAAGATCTAGATTTCTTTGAAGGCTAAAATCAATTATTGAGAAGGAGGGAAAAAGATGGCGATCAAGAAGTTCAAACCAACTTCAAACGGTAGACGTAATATGTCTGTTTCAACATTTTCAGAGATTACTACGGATACCCCAGAAAAATCCTTGCTCGCTCCGCTTAGCAAACAAGCTGGACGTAATAACCAAGGTAAAATCACTACTCGTCATCACGGTGGCGGTCACAAGCGTCAATATCGTATCATCGATTTTAAACGTGACAAAGACGGAATACCAGGACGCGTTGCTACAATCGAATACGATCCGAACCGTACAGCAAACATTGCATTAATTAATTATGCAGATGGAGAAAAACGTTATATTCTAGCTCCTAAAGGTTTACAAGTAGGGCAAGAAATCGAATCAGGTACTGAAGCGGATATCAAAACAGGTAATGCTTTACCACTTGCAAACATCCCAGTAGGTACAGTTATTCATAACGTTGAATTAAAACCAGGACGTGGAGGACAACTCGCTCGTTCAGCTGGTTCAGAAGCACAAATCCTTGGACGTGAAGGTAAATACACACTTGTCCGCTTAGGATCTGGTGAAGTTCGCCTAATCTTGAGCTCATGCCGTGCAACAATCGGTCAAGTTGGAAACATCGAACATGAACTAATCCGTGTCGGTAAAGCTGGTCGTTCACGCTGGTTAGGCAAGCGCCCAACTGTACGTGGATCAGTTATGAACCCGAATGATCACCCACACGGTGGTGGTGAAGGACGCGCGCCAATTGGACGTAAATCACCAATGTCACCATGGGGTAAACCGACTCTTGGTTACAAGACTCGTACACGCAACAAGCCGTCTGATAAGTACATTGTTCGTAAACGTAAAAAATAACAAAATAAGACGGGAAACAGTTAGGCCCGTCTCTAAACTCTGGAAGGAGGTTTATCCATGGGTCGTAGTTTGAAAAAAGGACCTTTCGCTGATGACCATCTATTGAAAAAGGTTGATGCAATGAACGAAAGTGAAAAGAAACAAGTTATCAAAACTTGGTCTCGTCGTTCTACAATCTTCCCATCTTTCGTTGGTCTCACAATCGCAGTATATGATGGACGTAAACACGTTCCGGTTTATATCACAGAAGATATGGTTGGACATAAATTAGGTGAATTCGCGCCAACTCGTACGTATAGAGGACACGCTGGCGACGACAAGAAAACAAAACGCTAAAATGAGAGGAGGCTACTCGCATGCAAGCTAAAGCCATTGCAAAATCGGTTCGTATCGCTCCTCGTAAGGTACGTTTAGTCGTTGATCTGATTCGAGGAAAAAATGTTGGTGAAGCAATTGCAATTTTGAAACATACACAACGTGGTGCTTCTCCAGTCGTAGAAAAAG
Source organism: Oceanobacillus luteolus (assembly GCF_042678205.1). NCBI lineage: Bacteria > Bacillati > Bacillota > Bacilli > Caryophanales > Bacillaceae > Oceanobacillus > Oceanobacillus luteolus. The sequence continues at coordinate 21,766 of NZ_JBHUDE010000160.1, read as the reverse complement.
TATTGAAATCTGCTATCGCAAACGCAGAACATAACTACGAAATGGATACAGACAACTTGGTTGTTTCTGAAGCATATGTAAACGAAGGTGTAACGTTGAAACGTTTCCGTCCACGTGCACAAGGACGCGCAAGTCAAATTAACAAACGCACAAGCCACATTACAGTTGTGGTAACTGAAAAGAAGGAGGGGTAGTTAGTGGGTCAAAAAGTACATCCAACGGGTCTTCGCGTAGGAATCATTAAAGACTGGGAGTCAAGATGGTACGCTGGTAAAGATTATGCAGACTTACTACATGAGGATATTAAGATCAGAGAATATCTTGAGAACCGCTTAAAGACAGCCGCTGTTTCTTCTATCGAAATCGAGCGTGCAGCTAACCGTGTGAACATTACGATTCATACAGGTAAACCAGGTATGGTTATCGGTAAAGGCGGATCTGAAGTTGAAGCTCTAAGAAAAGCATTGAACAAATTAACTGGTAAAAGAGTTCATATCAATATCGTTGAAATCAAAAAGGTGGACTTGGACGCAAAATTGGTTGCTGACAGCATTGCACGTCAGTTAGAAAACCGTATTTCATTCCGTCGTGCTCAAAAGCAAGCAATCCAAAGAACAATGCGTACAGGAGCTAAAGGAATCAAAACTCAAGTATCTGGACGTCTAGGTGGAGCGGACATCGCGCGTGCAGAACACTACAGTGAAGGAACAGTACCACTACACACATTACGTGCCGACATCGACTATGGTACAGCAGAAGCTGATACTACTTACGGTAAACTTGGCGTAAAAGTGTGGATCTATCGTGGTGAAGTCCTTCCAACTAAAAAAGAAAAATAAGGAAGGGGGCACTTTATATGTTAATGCCTAAACGTGTAAAATATCGTAGACAACACCGTGGTAAAATGAGAGGTCAAGCGAAAGGCGGTACAACTGTTTCTTTCGGTGAATACGGCCTACAAGCTACAGAAGCTTCTTGGATTACAAGTCGTCAAATTGAAGCTGCCCGTATTGCAATGACACGTTACATGAAACGTGGCGGTAAAGTTTGGATTAAAATCTTCCCAGACAAACCATATACAGCTAAGCCTTTAGAGGTACGTATGGGTTCTGGTAAAGGTGCTCCAGAAGGCTGGGTAGCAGTAGTAAAACCAGGAAAAATTATGTTTGAAATCGCAGGAGTGGACGAAGCTGTAGCTCGTGAAGCGTTACGTCTAGCTGCTCATAAATTGCCTATTAAAACTAAGTTTGTAAAACGCGAAGAAATTGGTGGTGAAAGCAATGAAGGCTAAAGAAATAAGAGAATTAACCACTGCCGAAATTGAAGATAAAGTGAAATCACTAAAAGAAGAATTGTTTAATTTACGCTTCCAGCTTGCTACAGGTCAGTTGGAAAACACTGCACGTATCCGTGAAGTACGTAAATCGATCGCTCGTTTAAAAACAGTTGCTCGTCAACGTGAATTAACTGCAAATAACTGATCTCGAGAGAGGAGGTACTTAAGGTATGTCTGAACGTAATAATCGTAAAGTTTACACAGGCCGTGTTGTATCGGACAAAATGGACAAAACAATCACTGTTGTTGTTGAAACAAACAAAGTCCATAAATTATACGGAAAACGTGTAAAGTACTCCAAAAAGTTTAAGGCACATGATGAAAACAACCAAGCTAAAACTGGTGACATCGTGCGTATCATGGAAACTCGTCCACTATCTGCTACAAAACGTTTCCGCTTAGTGGAAATTGTAGAAGAAGCGGTCATTATATAATCAAAGTTGATTCGGAACAAATCCGAAGGGAGGTCACAGTGTTATGATTCAACAAGAAAGTCGTCTAAAAGTTGCTGATAACTCTGGTGCTCGTGAAGTGCAAACAATCAAAGTTTTAGGTGGATCAGGCCGTAAGACTGCCAATATCGGTGATGTAATTGTTTGCTCGGTGAAAAAAGCAACACCAGGAGGCGTTGTCAAAAAAGGTGACGTCGTTAAAGCGGTAATCGTTCGTTCTAAATCTGGTGCACGTCGTAAAGATGGTTCATACATTCGTTTTGATGAAAATGCTGCTGTAATTATCCGTGATGATCAGAGCCCAAGAGGTACTCGTATCTTTGGACCTGTCGCACGTGAATTACGTGATGCTAAATTCATGAAAATCGTATCTCTAGCTCCAGAAGTATTATAAGTGAATCTTATCCTTAAGGAGGTGCGTAAAGCATGCATGTAAAAAAAGGTGATAAAGTAAAAGTTCTATCCGGAAAAGACCGTGGTAAAACAGGTACAATCCTTGAAGTATACCCGAAGAAAGACCGTGTACTTGTTGAAGGAGTCAATATGGTACAAAAACACGCAAAACCTTCTCAAGAAAACCCACAAGGTGGAATCTTAAACCAAGAAGCTGCAATTCACGTGTCTAACGTATTACCAATCGACCCTAAAACAGGTGAACCAACACGAGTTGGCTATGAAGTACGCGACGGTAAGAAAGTGCGTATTGCTAAAAAGTCCGGAGAAGCCTTAGATAAATAAGTTTGAAGTTGAAAGGAGGGCGCCATAATGAACCAATTAAAACAAAAATTTCAAGATGAAGTTACTCCATCTTTAATGAATAAATTTGACTATAAATCTGTCATGCAAGTACCAAAAGTTGAAAAGATCGTAATCAATATGGGTGTTGGTGACGCAGTACAAAACTCTAAAGCATTAGATAGTGCTGTTGAAGAATTATCCCTAATCTCTGGTCAAAAACCATTGATCACTCGTGCTAAGAAATCAATCGCTGGTTTCCGTTTACGTGAAGGAATGCCGATCGGCGCAAAGGTTACACTTCGCGGTGAACGTATGTATGAGTTCCTTCAAAAGTTGATTGCTGTTTCTCTTCCACGTGTACGTGACTTCCGTGGAATCTCAAAAAACGCTTTTGACGGTCGTGGAAACTACACATTAGGTGTAAAAGAACAACTAATTTTCCCGGAGATTAACTACGATAAAGTAAACAAAGTACGCGGACTGGATATCGTTATTGTTACAACTGCTAACACAGACGAAGAAGCGCGTGAGCTTTTATCAGAGTTAGGCATGCCTTTCCAAAAATAAGCTCTAGCATTAAGGAGGGAAATTTGTGGCTAAAAAATCAATGATTGCAAAACAACAACGTAAACAGAAGTACAAAGTTCAAGAATATACTCGCTGTGAACGTTGCGGACGTCCGCATTCTGTAATTCGTAAATTTAAACTTTGCCGTATTTGTTTCCGCGAACTTGCCTATAAAGGTCAAATTCCTGGTGTCAAAAAAGCAAGCTGGTAAACCCCAATCTGGGAAGGAGGTAATGATGAATGGTTATGACAGATCCAATCGCAGATATGCTTACTCGTATACGTAATGCGAATACTGTAAAACATGAAAAGTTGGAGCTTCCTGCTTCAAAAATGAAAAGAGAAATTGCTGATATCCTAAAACGTGAAGGATTCGTTAAGGATTATGAGTATATTGAAGATAACAAACAAGGTGTACTGCGTATTTTCTTGAAATACGGTAAAAACGAAGAAAAAGTAATCACTGGAATCAAACGTATCAGTAAACCTGGTTTACGTGTATATGCAAAAGCCGATGAAGTACCACGTGTATTGAACGGATTAGGAATTGCTATCGTGTCTACTTCAAAAGGTGTACTGTCTGATAAAGAAGCTCGCAGCCAACAAGTTGGTGGCGAAGTACTTGCATATGTTTGGTAATATTCTTTAACCCAAGGAGGTGCAGAAAATGTCTCGTATAGGATTAAAACCGATTGAAATTCCTCAAGGTGTAGAAGTGAAGTTTGATGGTAACCACGTTACTGTTAAAGGACCTAAAGGTGAACTTTCTAAACAAATCCATGAGGATATGAAAATTAACGTTGAAGATAATGTAATCACAATAGAACGTCCAAGTGATCATAAAGAACACCGTGCGTTACACGGAACAAGCCGTACTATGATCGCAAACATGATCGAAGGTGTAACTAACGGATTCCAAAAATCACTTGAAATCCAAGGGGTAGGTTACCGTGCACAAATGCAAGGTAAGAAACTAGTAGTGAATGCTGGTTATTCCCACCCTGTAGAAATCGATCCAATCGAAGGAATTGAAATCGAAGTTCCTAAGAACACAGAATTAACCGTTAAAGGTATCGATAAAGAGCTTGTTGGCGCAGTTGCTGCTAACATCCGTGCAATTCGTCCACCAGAACCTTACAAAGGTAAAGGTATTCGTTATGTTGGCGAACATGTACGCCGTAAAGAAGGTAAAACTGCTAAGTAAGATTAGTTAGGTATGAAAGGAGTGACCTAGATGATCACAAAACCGGACAGAAATGAAACGCGTAAGAGAAGACACGCGCGTGTACGCAAGTTTGTTACTGGAACTGCTGAACGTCCACGTCTAAACGTATATCGTTCAAATAAACATATTTATGCACAATTAATCGACGATGAGAATCGTGTTACGGTTTCTAGCGCTTCTACAAATGATAAAGACTTGAACATTACTAATGGTGGTAACGTTGAAGCTGCGAAATTAGTAGGAGAAGCAATTGCTAAACGTGCTATTGAGAAAGGCTTCAAGTCAGTTGTATTCGACCGTGGAGGCTATCTATATCATGGACGTGTAAAAGCTTTGGCTGAGGCTGCAAGAGAAGCAGGTCTCGAATTTTAATCGATAAAGGAGGTTACCATTTTAATGAATAATTCAATCGATCCAAACAAATTAGATTTAGAAGAACGTGTGGTATCGATCAACCGCGTTTCTAAAGTTGTTAAAGGTGGACGCCGTATGCGTTTTGCTGCATTGGTTGTTGTTGGCGACAAGAACGGTCATGTCGGTTTTGGTACAGGTAAAGCACAAGAAGTACCAGAAGCAATCAAAAAAGCAGTAGACAATGCGAAAAAGAATTTAATCCGTGTTCCACTTGTAGGTACTACAATTCCGCATGAAATCATTGGTGAATTCGGTTCTGGTAATGTACTGATGAAACCTGCTACAGAAGGTACTGGAGTTATCTCTGGTGGACCTGTCCGTGCGGTACTAGAGCTTGCTGGTGTTGGTGATATTCTTACTAAATCACTAGGAGCAAGCACTCCAATCAACGTGATTCGTGCAACAATCAATGGTTTAGAAAATCTTAAAACAGCAGAGGATGTAGCTAAACTACGTGGAAAGTCTGTTGAAGAACTGTTAGGATAAGGAGGGAAACAAAATGTCTAACAAATTAGAAATCACCCTCAAACGCAGTGTGATCGGCGGTACGCAAGTACAAAGAAAAACCGTTGAAGCACTAGGCTTAAAGAAAATCCGTCAATCAGTGGTACTTGAAGATACACCATCTGTTCGTGGTATGATTAATAAAGTATCCCACTTAGTAGACGTTAAAGACGCTTAAAGAAATTTTAACAAGAGGAGGTGCTCCGATGAAACTTCATGAACTAAAAGCGAATGAAGGTACTCGTAAAGAAAGAAACCGTGTAGGACGTGGAATGTCATCTGGAAATGGTAAAACTTCCGGACGAGGACATAAAGGTCAAAAAGCACGTTCAGGCGGTGGTGTTCGTCCAGGGTTCGAAGGTGGACAAATGCCTCTATTCCAACGTTTACCGAAGCGCGGCTTTACAAACATCAATCGTAAAGAGTATGCTATCGTTAATCTAGATAAACTCAACCAGTTTGAAGAAGGCACTGAAGTTACACCTGAGCTATTACTAGAAGTAGGTGTCGTAAGCAAATTAAATTCAGGTATTAAAATACTTGGTAATGGCGCGATCGATAAAAAGCTCACAGTAAAAGCTCATAAGTTCTCTCAAAGTGCGAAAGAAGCAATTGAGGCTGCGGGCGGTAAAACTGAGGTGATCTAATGTTTCGCACAATCTCCAACTTTTGGCGTGTTGCTGACATCAGACAGAAGATACTCTTTACATTAGCGATGTTGATTATTTTCCGTCTGGGCACATTTATTCCTGTACCGTTTACGGATAGAGCAGCACTCGACTTTATCACGAATCAACAAAATGTATTTGGATTCCTAAATACATTCGGTGGAGGAGCTTTACAAAACTTTTCTATTTTTGCGATGGGGATTATGCCTTACATTACTGCTTCCATTATTATGCAGCTATTGCAAATGGATGTTGTCCCTAAATTCACAGAGTGGAAAAAGCAAGGAGAAATGGGCCGTAAGAAAATAGCTCAAGTAACACGCTACTTTACTATAGTACTTGCGTTTATCCAGGCGATTGCCATGTCGGTAGGATTCAATGCGATGGCAGGCGGCCTATTGATTCAAGATCCTGGTTTTGTGAAATTCTTGGTTATAGCGCTCACCCTCACTGCAGGAACAGCATTCCTAATGTGGTTAGGTGAACAGATAACTGCACATGGAGTAGGTAATGGAATTTCCATCCTTATCTTTGCGGGTATCGTTGCAGCTGTACCCAATGGGGTTACCCAGCTAGTCAGTCAGTATTTCGTTAATGCTGGAGATGAGCTGTTCATTAACATTATTATTGTCACGATCATTTTACTTGTTGTAATTGCGGTAACGGTTGGCGTTATATACGTAAACCAAGCACTGCGTAAGATACCAATTCAATATGCGAAGAAATTGGTTAATCGTTCACCTGTAGGTGGTCAATCTACACACTTACCAATCAAGGTGAATGCAGCTGGAGTTATTCCAGTAATCTTTGCGAGTGCCTTCATGATGGCACCAACTACGATTGCTGGTTTCTACGAAGGGAATTCGGTAGCTAATACGATTTATAATATATTCCAATTTACAGAACCAATTGGAATGGTGATTTATGCAGCGTTGATTATCGCATTTACTTATTTCTATACATTTGTTCAAGTCAACCCAGAGCAAATGGCAGAGAACTTGCAAAAGCAAAGTGGATATATTCCGGGTATCCGACCTGGACATAACACGGAAATGTATCTCACTCGTGTGATTAAGCGGCTGACATTTGTAGGAGCGCTGTTCTTGGCAGCTGTTTCCATTCTACCGATTATCTTAGGAAGTGTTGCAAATCTGCCTCAATCCGTTCAGATTGGCGGAACAAGCTTACTAATCGTTGTAGGGGTTGCTTTGACAACAATGAAACAGTTGGAAGGACAATTAGTGAAGCGTCACTACAAAGGTTTTATTAAATAATTTCCTGCCAAAAGTGAAAAAGCGAGGGGAAACTATTGAATTTAATTTTAATGGGTCTACCTGGTGCTGGAAAAGGCACTCAGGCAGACAAAATAAAAGAAAAATACAACATCCCTCATATTTCTACAGGGGATATGTTCCGATCAGCAATTAAAGAAGGTACAGACCTCGGGAAAAAAGCAAAAGAATTCATGGATCAAGGAGCACTTGTTCCAGATGAAGTCACGATTGGAATTGTGAGAGAGCGTTTGATGAAGGATGACTGTAAGAACGGTTTTCTATTGGATGGTTTTCCGAGAACCATCCCACAGGCGCAAAGCTTAGAAAAGCTTCTCACAGAATTAAACCAATCCATTGATTTTGTGTTGCATGTAGATGTTCCAGCAGAAAAATTAGTGGAGCGTTTATCCGGCCGACGAATTTGTCCGACTTGTGGAACAGCATATCATATCGTATTCAATCCTCCGAAAGAGGAAGGAATCTGCGATAAAGATGGTTCAACATTAACCCAACGCGATGATGATAAGCCTGAAACGGTGAAAAATCGTTTAGCCGTAAACCTTGAGCAAATGCAACCTTTACTCGACTTTTACCAAGAGAAAGGGTATCTTGCACGAGTAAATGGAGACCAAGATATTGATGTTGTTTTCCAAGAGATTGAATCCAAGTTGGAAAACCTGGCTTAAGACGCTCAGAATAGGTGCAATTCTTTCTCTGTAAAGTTATAATGAAGGGCGTAGTAGCAACTGTTTAAAGTGTATCTTTATGCTTTATCCACGTTGTTCGCGATCGCACCGGTGTAGGTGAAATTCGTTCCTGTTTTTCTTGGATGTGAAACGGGCGAGTGCCAGTCGCAAGTGTTGTGGATGATCGGTACGTCTTATTAGCAGATGGAGAGTAAATCGAAGCCAATAAGCCGAAGAAGATACATTCTTCTAAAGAGAGCTTAAGGACTTATTATCTCCAGAAGTCCCAATAGCCTTCTAGAAACTGATTACGTCACAAACGGGAAATTGCTATTTCAATTTGCTTGGTCTTCAAGCGATGTGACTGATTTGAAGAAGGGAGACTAAAAACACGATGGCGAAAGATGATGTTATTGAAGTGGAAGGCACTGTAACGGAAACATTACCGAATGCAATGTTTCATGTTGAGCTTGAAAACGGGCATACCGTTTTAGCGCATGTATCTGGAAAAATTCGTATGCACTACATTCGAATCTTACCAGGTGACAAGGTTACAGTTGAACTTTCTCCGTATGATTTAACAAGAGGTCGAATTACGTACCGTTATAAATAATGCTCCGATATTAAAGGAGGTACTAAGGATGAAAGTAAGAGCATCTGTAAAACCAATTTGCGAAAAATGTAAAGTAATTAAGCGTAAAGGCAAAGTAATGGTAATTTGTGAAAATCCAAAGCATAAACAAAAACAAGGCTAAACAGGAGGTGCTAAAACAGTATGGCACGTATTGCAGGTATTGATATCCCACGTGACAAACGAGTAGTTATTTCCTTGACGTATATTTACGGAATTGGTAAATCAACTGCACAACAAGTCCTTAAAGAAGCAAACGTTTCTGAAGATACTCGCGTTCGCGATTTAACTGAAGACGAATTAGGACGTATCCGTAAAGCGATCGAGTCACTTACGATTGAAGGAGATCTTCGCCGTGAAGTTTCCCTTAACATCAAACGTCTAATGGAAATCGGTTCTTACCGTGGTTTACGTCATCGTCGTGGATTACCAGTTCGTGGTCAAAAAACGAAGAACAACTCTCGTACACGTAAAGGCCCACGTAAAACAATGGCTAACAAGAAGAAGTAATTTGAAAGGAGGATCATTTTAAATGGCTCGTAATACAAACACACGTAAACGTCGTGTCAAAAAGAATGTTGAGGCAGGTATCGCACATATCCGTTCTACATTCAACAACACGATTGTAACGATTACTGACCAAAAAGGTAATGCTATTTCTTGGAGTTCTGCTGGTGCATTAGGGTTCAAAGGTTCTCGTAAATCTACTCCTTTTGCAGCTCAAATGGCTGCTGAAACAGCTGCAAAAACAGCAGTAGAGAATGGTATGAAACACCTAGAAGTAACCGTTAAAGGACCAGGAGCAGGACGTGAAGCAGCAATTCGTTCACTTCAAGCAGCTGGCTTAGAAGTAACTGCAATTGTTGACGTAACACCGGTTCCTCATAATGGTTGTCGCCCACCGAAACGTCGTCGTGTATAATCCACTGCATTTGGTTACTAATAGAGCTAATTTGATAGCTTTTTAGTAAACATCGTATAGATTTTGTCACCCTGTCTATACTGGGTTATAATGGTAATATTATACTCTGCACGTTTTTTAGTAAACGATAGATAGGAATGTACGAAGGAAAGACAGGTAGTGCTGGAATTTGCGCGACTGCCTACTTGAGGAATTTCGGTTAGACTTTTGGTCTAACCGGGGTTTCGACGTTTTTAAGGAGGGTTTTATTTAATGATTGAAATTGAGAAACCAAAAATTGAAACGGTTGAAATTAGTGATGATGCTACATTTGGAAAATTCGTAGTTGAACCTCTTGAGCGTGGATATGGTGCCACTCTTGGAAACTCCTTGCGTCGTATTTTACTGTCCTCACTTCCGGGTGCTGCTGTTACTTCAGTTCAGATTGACGGTGCATTGCATGAATTTTCCACGATCGACGGCGTGGTAGAAGATGTGACTACTATCATCTTGAACTTAAAGAAGCTCGCACTTAAAATCTATTCTGATGAACCAAAGACATTGGAATTAGATATTCAGGGTAAAGCTAATGTGACTGCTGCAGATTTGACATATGACAGCGACGTTGAAGTGATGAATCCAGATCTTCACATTGCAACGGTTAACAGCAAGGGTCGCTTGTATATGAAAATGACTGCTGAACGCGGTCGTGGCTATCGCCCGGCTGAGGAAAACAAACATGAAGAACAACCAATTGGAGTCATTCCAGTAGATTCTATCTTTACACCAGTTGAGCGTGTGACCTACCAAGTAGAGAATACGCGTGTTGGGCAGATAGTTGACTATGATAAATTAACGCTTGAAGTAACGACTGACGGCAGTATTCGTCCAGAAGAAGCTGTTTCTTTAGGTGCAAAAGTTATTTCAGAGCATCTTAATATTTTCATCGGTTTGACAGATGAAGCTCAAAACGTTGAAATCATGGTGGAAAAAGAAGAAGATCAAAAAGAAAAAGTAATGGAAATGACGATTGAAGAACTCGATCTTTCTGTAAGATCATATAACTGCTTAAAGCGTGCTGGTATCAATACTGTTCAGGAACTTACAACAAAGACCGAAGAGGATATGATGAAAGTGCGTAACTTAGGTCGTAAATCATTGGATGAGGTTAAGAATAAACTTTCTGATCTCGGATTAGGTTTACGAAATGATGACTAAGCAGTCACCTTTAGATTGTAAAAAGGAGGGATAGTCCATGACTAGAAAGTTAGGACGTACCACAGATCATCGTATGGCACTACTTCGTAACCTTGCATCTGATTTAATTATTCATGAACGCCTCGAAGTAACAGAAGCAAAAGCGAAAGAGCTTAGATCTGTAGTCGATAAAATGATTACACTTGGCAAACGTGGTGATCTTCATGCACGTCGTCAAGCAGCAGCATTTCTTTATAACAAAGAAACAGAAGATGACAACTCAGTGATTCAAAAGCTTTTCGATGACGTTGCAAAACGTTATGAAGATAGACAAGGCGGCTATACACGTGTACTTAAACTCGGTGAGCGCCAAGGCGATGGAGCACCCATGGCAATCATTGAATTGGTTAAATAAAAAAAGGCAAGGGCAGGACGAAATCTCTCCTAAAGAGGTGAATCCAAGCCCTTTTTTTGTATAAAGAAGTAGAGTAGAGAGCGCTATTTTATGGCATACTTTGATTTTCGTGCTCATATTATTTTCAAGCCATAGAAGCCCTCTCAGTGCATGAATCGAATAAGAATCAGAGTGTTCATGTCCATAGAGGCCCTCTCAGTGCATGAATCGAAAAAGAATCAGAGTGTTCATGTTCATAGAGGCCCTCTCAGTGCATGAATCGAAAAAGAATTAGAGAGTTCGCGTTCATAGAAGCTCTCTCAGTGCATGAATCGAATGAGAATTAGATTGTTCGTGTTCATAGAGTCTCTCTCAGTGCACGAATCGAATAAGAATCAGATTGTTCGTGTCCTTAGAGTTTCTCTTAGTGCACGAATTGAATGAGAATTAGATTGTTTGTGTTCATAGAGTCTCTCTCAGTGCACGAATCGAATAAAAGTTAGAGTATTCGTGTTCATAGAGGTCTTCTCAGTACACGAACGATATGAGAATCTGTGGCTTCGTTCCAATAGAATGATACACTATGCGAAACCTTCTTTTTTATTACAAACAGGGAGTTGTTTAGTGGAATCAGGCCAAGAATAATACAAGTTTCTCGGTTCACGAGAAGGAGCAGAGATTAGCAGAGAACGCTTCTAGTAAATTCGGGTCGAAAGATGAGATATTTAAATGATTCTCATCCTATCTTGTTATATACTATAACTTACATAGAAACGACCCACCGTAGAAGCGGGAGGAGGCACGAAAGATGAGAAAGGCTTTGATAGAATTCCGGAATGTTTCATTTCGGTATAGCGATACGAATCCTTGGGTTTTGAAAGATCTTTCATTCTCAATTTATGAAAATGAATTCGTGGCCATTATCGGGCACAATGGCTCGGGAAAATCGACTATTGCTAAATTAGTAAACGGTTTACTTTTTCCCCAAGAGGGAGAAATTTTAATAAATGGCGTTACTGTCAATGAGGAAACGATCTGGGATATCCGTCGTGAAGTTGGTATGGTGTTTCAGAATCCGGATAATCAGTTTGTTGGTGCTACTGTTCAAGATGATGTTGCCTTTGGTATGGAAAATCGTGGGATTCCCCGGGAAGAAATGATTAAAAGAATAGAGGATAATTTAGCTGCAGTCGGTATGCTGGATTATCGTTTAACTGAACCACATCGCCTTTCAGGTGGTCAAAAACAGCGGGTAGCAATCGCCGGTGTGTTGGCTATTTATCCTAAGGTGTTAATTCTGGATGAAGCTACCGCCATGCTTGATCCTAGAGGAAGAAAGGAAATTATGCAGACGGTGGCGAGCCTCAGCGAACAACAAGGGTTGTCACTAATTACGATTACACATGATTTGGCAGAAGTAGTACAAGCTGAACGGATAATTGTGATGAATCAAGGAGAAATATGGGCAGAAGCGACACCGAGAGAGATATTTTCCAAGCGCAATCAACTAAAAGAAATTGGGTTGGATGTTCCATTTGTAGCAATTTTGGCAGATGAGTTAAAACGGGCTGGGATAGAGCTTACGAAGGAACCTTTAAATCATGAGGAACTGTTGGAGGAATTATGGACATTACATTCAAAAACGTAACTTATATTTATCAAAAAAATTCTCCCTTTGAACATAAAGCGCTTGAAAATCTCTCATTCCATATTCCTTCAGGCACATTTGTAGCGATAATCGGTCATACAGGTTCTGGAAAATCAACGTTGATCCAACATTTGAATGGCTTAACTGTTCCAAGTGAAGGTGAAGTGCATATCGGCGATTTTAAACTGACGAATGATGAGAAGCCGAAAAATATGAAAGAGCTTCGAAGTAAAGTTGGGGTCGTATTCCAATATCCAGAACATCAACTGTTTGAAGAAACAATCGCAAAGGATATTGCTTTCGGTCCGCAAAATTTCGGTGTGTCGGAAGAGGAAATTGAAAGACGAACGAAAGAAGCATTACGTCAAGTACGATTATCTGAGGAACTCCTGGAACGTTCCCCCTTTGATTTAAGTGGTGGGCAAAAAAGGCGTGTGGCGATTGCGGGTGTCCTTGCAATCCAACCAGAAGTGCTCGTGCTTGATGAGCCGACAGCTGGTCTCGACCCACGTGGACAGAAGGAAATTATGGATATGTTTTATAACCTGCATCGGGAGGCTGGACTGACAACGATACTTGTCACACATAGCATGGATGATGCTTTGAAATATGCCGACCAAATATTGATTTTAAATAAAGGAACGAAATTCATGGAAGGTACACCAATTGACGTCTTCCGTCAAAAAGAAGCACTGCAAAGTGTGCAATTGGATGTGCCCGAAGTCGTTCAATTCCTGACAAGTTTTGAGGAAAAAATGGGCAAGCCGATAAACTTCTCGAATCAATCGATTGATGAAATTGCAACTTCCATCAGTGAGATTGTAAAAGGAGTGGAATAAAATGAATAACTCCTTGATTATCGGCCAATATGTACCAGGTAACTCATTTATCCACCGTCTAGATCCACGGACAAAAATAACAATAATATTTTTCTTTGTTTTTATCGTATTTTTTGCCAATAATGTACCGAGTTACGGCGTCTTGGTTCTCTTTGCGTTAACTTGTATGTTTACAAGCAAGATTCCAATTCGCTTTATTATGAAGGGTCTTACACCGGTATGGTTTCTCATAATCTTTACGTTTATTCTGCACTTAATCGTAACGAGAGAAGGAACAGTCCTATTTGAGTTAGGAATCTTTGAAATCTATTCAGGAGGACTTATCCAAGGTTTTGCAATTTCAATTCGTTTCTTTCTCTTAATACTTGTTACATCTTTATTAACACTAACGACGACACCAATTGAGATTACAGATGCAATTGAAGACATGCTTCATCCATTAAAAAGATTTAAGTTTCCTGTACATGAGCTTGCCTTGATGATGTCGATTTCTTTACGCTTCATCCCAACGTTGATGCAGGAAACAGATAAGATATCCAAGGCACAAGCTTCACGAGGGGTGGACTTTCGTACAGGCCCATTAAAAGAGCGGATCAAGGCCATTGTCCCATTGCTCGTTCCACTGTTTATCAGCGCATTTAAGCGTGCTGAAGAATTAGCGATGGCGATGGAGGCAAGAGGATATCAAGGCGGAGATAACCGTTCAAAACTGCGGGAATTGCAAATTACGAAGCTTGATATTTTCGGTTATATTATTTTTGTGCTTGTCATAGCTGTTTTATTTGTGACAAGGACCTACGGGTAGAGGTTATAATCCATGACTAGAATTAAATGTACTTTAGCTTATGACGGCTCGAATTTCTATGGTTTTCAGATTCAACCTGATAAGCGGACCGTCGCTGGTGAATTAGAACAGGCACTGAAAAAAATCCATAAAGGCGAATCTATCCGGATTCAAGGTTCAGGACGAACAGATACCGGCGTACATGCGGAAGGACAAGTCATTCATTTTGATTCCAAGCTCTCTTTGGGAGCGGATAACTGGAAGAAGGCATTAAATGCATTGCTTCCTGATGACATCTTCATCAAGGCCGCTGAAATCGTCTCAGAGGACTTTCATGCGCGTTTTAATGCTAAGATGAAGGAATACCACTATTATGTCCGTACAAGCCCTGAGCGCGACGTATTTAGCCGTAATTATGCCTATCATGTTCCTGAGCAGCTCAACCTGACAAAAATGCAAGATGCATGTGCATACTTGAAAGGTACCCATGATTTCACGACTTTTTCATCGGTGAAAGCAACGGTGCAAGGAAGTCGGGTTCGGACACTCTACACTGTAACGTGTGAAGAACATCCAAATGGGTTTCGCTTTGTTTTTATCGGTGATGGGTTTCTTTACAATATGGTCCGTATTCTTGTGAGCTTCCTGCTCGATGTAGGCAGAGGGAAATGGCAACCAGAAGAAACGCTGGAACTACTCGCTGCCAAAGATCGCACGAGGGTAGGAAAAACGATTGGACCAGAAGGTTTATACCTTGTACGGGTCGTTTATGAATAATTAGAAATTTGTATGAAAAAAAGACGGAAAAAATATAACCAAACCTTGACAAAGCACGCGGTTATGTTATATTATGATTTATGGCATTTTATTTCTAAACCATGATTAGCCCCGGAATCTAATTGTGTTTTTTAGAAACTTAAAATACAAAATATGAAACGTGATTTTATATATATATGGAGGGAAAAATACCATGCGCACAACATTCATGGCAAACGAAGCGAACATCGAACGTAAATGGCTTGTTGTTGATGCAGAAGGCAAACGTCTAGGTCGTCTTGCTAGTGAAGTTGCTTCTATCCTTCGCGGAAAGAACAAACCAACTTACACACCACATGCAGACACTGGTGACTATGTCATCGTAATCAACGCAGAAAAAATCGAACTATCAGGTAACAAAGAACAGGACAAAATGTATTACCGTCACTCAAACCACCCAGGTGGATTGAAAGAGAGTAATGCAGCAGAAATGCGTGCTAAGCACCCTGAACGCATGATCGAGCTTGCGGTTAAAGGCATGCTTCCAAAAGGTCCTTTAGGACGTAAAATGTACTCTAAATTACATGTTGTTGTCGGTCCAGAACATAAACATCAAGCACAAAAACCAGAAGTTTACGAGCTTCGTGGGTAATCAAAGGAGGTAAAATTCATTGGCACAAGTACAATACTACGGCACAGGACGTCGTAAAAAATCAACTGCTCGTGTACGTTTAGTACCAGGTTCAGGTAAAGTTACAATCAATGGTCGTGAAGCAAGTGACTATTTCCCATATGAAACACAACTTCTTATTCTAAACCAGCCATTGGCTGCTACAGAAACAGAAGGAACTTATGATGTGTTAGTTAATGTTCACGGTGGTGGATTCACTGGTCAAGCTGGTGCAATTCGTCACGGAATCGCTCGTGCGCTTTTACAAGCTGATCCAGAATATCGTGCTTCCCTAAAACGCGAAGGCTTCCTAACACGTGACCCTAGAATGAAAGAGCGTAAGAAATACGGTCTTAAAGGCGCTCGTCGTGCACCACAGTTCTCAAAACGTTAATATCGTTGGTATATCAACGTTTACAACCTCTTCCTGGGTATATTGGGAAGGGGTTTTTTTATGCTAAGAACTTGATTGAATACCCCTTGAATACCCTTCGCTTAAAAGTTGAGAAAATTATTGATTGTAGCTGTAGCTTTCTCATTCATTACATCTGAAACGTGTGTATAGACATTCATCGTTGTTTGGATATCTTTATGTCCCAAACGTGCCTGTGTAGCTTTTATTGGAACTCCGGCTTCACATAAATGAGAAGCGTGTGTATGTCGCAATCCGTGAACTGTAATCCTAGGCAAGTCAGTATGTTTGTTGAAAAAGCTGTATAGTGACTCATTTGGCGAAGCTAGACGGAGATATTTCATTACTCCTTCATCTTTATCAAAACGGGTAAATACAGGCACTTGTTCAGCACTATAAGGTATACCCAACAGTTCATATTCTTTTCTTTGGATATTTTGCCACTCTTGAAGCGTAGAGAGTGTGGGTTCGTTAAATTCAACTATCCTTCTCGAATTGATAGTCTTTGGTTGATGCAACGCTTGAATACCATCATATTGAGCAAGTGTTTTTCTAACAAAGACGGTTCGGTTGGTAAAATCAATATCTGACCAGTGTAATGCGAGAGCTTCGCCTTTTCTTAATCCAGTGACGGCCAACAGACGAAATAGCGTGTAATTTTTAAAGGTCATATCTTCTTTTGCTCTCTTTAAAAATTCTTGCAGTTCGTCTTTAGTGAAGAAATTCCCTTTCTCCTCATCTTCATCATAAAAGAGCTCACTATGCAATTTAGGAATTGTTACATATTCCATAGGGTTCCTCTGGATTAAACCATACTTCATAGCGTACTTAAACACGAGGTTTGCCTGAATTTTGTAATCATTAAATGTCTTTAATTCAGTTGCCCACTCATTGATTACTTTTTGACAATATAGGTTTGTGATATTAGCAATTTTTAAATGTCCGAACTTAGGCAGTATCCGTTTAAATTTGCTTTGAATAGCTTTAATGGTTGTTGGCTTTACCTCAAGCTTATGTTGTTTGATCCAAAGCTCATATACATCTCTAAATGTAAGTTCGTTAACACTACCAGGACCATCCTCATTTACTTCCAAACGAAGCTGAGCTAAAGCGATTTGGGCTTCTTTCCTAGATTTAAATCCTCTTCTAGTCGTTCTTTTCTTTTTCCCCGTGATTGGGTCAATACCAATATAAAAGTTGAACATATAGGCTTTTGAGCCGTCTTTCTTTTTGTATTCTTTAATATTTGCCAATTAATACCTTTCCTTTCCATACGCTGGCGGGCGATATGGGTAAAGGTAACATTAGTTAAAGTGAAAAAATATAGCTGTTTCTCCAGTTTCTTTGTCAAAATGAATGTCTTCAATATCAGGATATTTAAATTTTAAATAAGCAAAATTAGCGATTTTTTTATTATTACCTACTTTACCTTTTTTAAAGTTTTCCCAGCTAAGATCCTCTGGGTCAGCGTAGCTAATTGGGACATTTATACTTAATCCGAATATAGAACCTCGTTCAAACCCTTCCCAGTTAACATACGCTAAAGAAGGAGTCTCTTTGTTAGCAAAATCCATATTCCATAGTAGATCTGTAACGATTAAATAAGCCATAACATTGAGAGCAATTTTATTCTCATTTGGATTAAACTTAATACTTAAATCATGATTTGTATGTTCGGGCTTATAATCATCAAATGTGATGTGTAAATATGACTTTTCGTTCTTGCTGTTGACTTTGAAATATAAAACAGAAAAGGTAAAGTCATAAATTAATTCGGGTTCTCCACCACTTTCTAAATCAGCCCAGATTTGATAACGAAATGGTCTGCACTCATGGCTTTTTAAAGGAGTATAGTCATTTTCAATGCTTTTTACATGCATAGCGTACAAATCAGTTACTTCTTCTAACAAATCCGAGATTCCTACATTTGTGGCATTTAAAATTTTGTTTAACGTATCGTACTGAATTCCTTTACTTTTATTATTCACCATTAAACTAATAGTGTTTTTCGAGATACCAGTTCGTTCATGAAGTTCTGTGATTGATATTCCTTTATTATCTAGTATTTCTTTTAGCCTCATTCTAATCATTTTTACCACCTCCTTTTAAGAATATAATACCATATATAGTATAAAAAACAAACATATAGTATAAAATCATTGACATTATTTTTTGTAATGATACTATATGAAGTATAATAATACTATATGCAGTTAAAAGGAGGTGATTTCTATGCAAATGAATGTTCCAATACAATTATCCAATGATTTTATTGCTTCCTATGAAAAAGCTTTGTTGGAGATGACACAGCAAGTTGTAGAGAAAGTTCAATTGGATAGTGATTATAAGCCTTATATGAATAAGAAAGAAGCTGCACAGTACATTGGAGTTAGCTTTAATACCTTCCAAAAGCTAGAGAAAATGGGGCTTCCAATAATTGAAATTGATGGGATTCGTTTAGTAAGGAAGCAGGACATTGATGATTTCTTGGATGAACATAAAAACACAATGAAATAAGCACTATGCTGGCGGGCAATATGTGCAAAGGAAGGATAAGAGGAATTGGATTGTGGAAACAAAAAGTCTCCCGATGCTGCAACATCAGGAGACCCACATACACTCCATTTTGAAAGGAGATTCTTGATGGATATTTTGATACTTCAATTTTATAACATTCTAGGAGAGTTGGCAACGTCCCGGCGTAGGGGGTGCTGGGATTGACGGTCTACGAGGAATTCATGAAAGAGGTAGAAGGGTTTGGAATTCCAAGCCCTTTTTTCATGAAAGACAATAAGCTAATGCGACTAAATGAAAAAGATAATGAAGAAGAATTTATTAGCAGACAAATTCCCTATGTTACAAAGTGTTTTGACGACATAGAGAAAAACAATGTTCAGTATGAATTAAAATGGTTTAATGACGGCAAAGTGTACAGTGAAGTGGTTCCTGCAATTGCATTAGCAACGAAGCGAGAAGTGATTGCACTTGCAAACAAAGGGTTAAGTAGCAACGATCGAAATGCACGCCACCTAATTGAGTATTTCGATTTGTTTCTAGAAAAAAATAAACTGAAGCGTTCAGTGGTTGTCAGTCACCTGGGTTATGTGGGAAATCATTTTATTCATCCACTGATAGAGTCCAAGTTTCGCATTGTTCCACCTGATGAGGGAGAGATACAAAGGCTTAAAGCTATCAAGTGCAGTGGGACTGTTGAGGATTGGATAACAAATGTGTTGGAACCTCTTTATGATAATCCAAAGGCATTATTTCCTATTATGGCATCATTTGCTTCTGTACTCTTTAAGGAATTTGATTTAAGTCCAATTATTGTTGATATATCTGGTATTTCTTCAAGTGGTAAGACTACCGTTCAAAAGGTTTGTGCCAGTGTTTGGGGGAAGCCAAGTGGTTATATTAGTTCAATGCTTACAACGAAGGTAGCAATTGAGCGAATTGCTTCATTTCTCAATGCATTTCCCTTAATTCTTGACGATACAAATACAGCTCATGATAAAAAAGCATTACAACAGATCATTTACTTATTTGGTAATGGAACAGGGAAAATGCGGGGCAGTCTAGACGGCAGTCGGGGGACGAGCTCTTGGCAATCGGTATTTATCACTACAGGTGAAAATAACATTTTAGAATACACAAATTCACAAGGGAGTGCTGCACGAGTTATTCCGATCACAAACTTTAAGTTTATAAATAAAACTGCTGATTATTTTACTCTCTTGAATCAAAATGTAGAGCTATATTACGGAAGTATAGGGCTTGAGTTCATAAAACGCTGGGGGGAATCATTCAGAGCGATTTAAAAGCAGATTTAAGGAGCTAACGAATCTATTTCAATCCAATACTAACAATAATATCATGCGTAGAATAGCCTTGCATTTTGCATTTATCGTATATGTCGCAGAAGTCTTAAATGAACTATTTAAAGACGAAGGTATGAAAATTCCAGTTAGCGATTTTAAAGATTTATTTAATGCTATATGCTCTGAAAATGACCATGTAGATCGAGCTAAGAATGTATTAATAGAGATACTTGAGGAGCTAGATGCCAATAGAAATCATATCTTTGCTGAATATGAATCGAATAGCGGCATTCACGCAATCTTTAATAAGAATGGGTTATATTTAACCATCGACTATATAAATAAGAGATTGGGAGAGGATGCAAAGCAGATAAGACAAGCGTGGATGAATCAACAGCTTACCCTTGAACAAAAGAATGGAAGGAAGATCGTCGATTATAAAGCTATAACTCATAAAAAGCAAAATTTCCGAGTTACTCAGGTAAATCCAGAGTTTATAGAAGAACAAGGTTTTAATTTTTCTAGAAACTATTTTTAACTTAAGATATTATAGTGTGTAATTTTGTAATTATGTAATTAAGAGTTATAAAGTCAGTCATTTGAGGGACAAAGCGATTACAAATTTAAATACAAAAAAGTTATTGCTAGAAAAAATACAAGAAAAATAGATGGGATTACAAGTGGAATTACTACTTGTAATCCTCCTTTTGTTCCGGTGAAACAGGATTTTGAATAAAATTACAAAATTACAAGTATTGTAGCGTAGCATAATATTTATAATCCAGATATCTATCATATTCCGATTAAATTAAAAATAATTCAAATACTTATGATAAAAAGGACTTACTTAATTAAGTAGTTCGGTGTAAACTGAATTTATAGAAATAATTGAAATGGAAGTTTGTGAAGAAATGTACTTACATTAACGGGGCAGTAGAGTTGTGTAAGGATCGAAACCTTTAACACTGGTGAAACGTATGTAATATTAATTGAAAAGAAAGTAGGAGACTCTATGTCAGCAAATAAGTGGCTTCTGGCATAATTACCACCTTCTCACACCGTAGCTGACTTTATTGGAAGTGTGGAGTTGCATATAAATAAAACAGGGTGGGGATTACAAATGGAAAAAAAAGAAGAGTACTTAGCTTTGCTTTCTAAAACATATGATGAAGCAGTAGAATATTTACTTAAAAAATATGGTGCAGCAAGAGATGATTTCTTCAGGGAACAATCATATGAACGATTCTTAAAAGGAGAAATAAAAAAAATTACAAAAGGGAAGTATTCGAGATCTGTCGAGGGGTTAGAGTGTCATCACATTGATGAAAATAAGTTTTTAAATATGACAAATGAGTCTTTTATAAAAGCTCAAAATATTGCTTTTAAATATCACAAAAAAGAAAGGTTAGTGTTTTGTGATATAGTTGAACATGCTATTCTGCATACTATAATTTCAAAAGAAACCGCGTTAGAATTTGGTATTCCAGGATATCAAGTTTTTTTACGTCCCAAAATAAAGGACTGGTATGTGGAAAAGATTATTCCTAAAAAAAGTAAATGGCATATTGCCTGTTACCATAGATCTTACATAACACCTGAAGACGCATATGAATTATTAGAAAATATGGACAGTATATTGTCTGTTGAACAAAAACGAATAAATCAAGAAGAGTTGGAAGAGAAAAAGATAATGATTCGGAAAGGCAATTTCAAAAACTTAAATAGTGATAGTTCTAGACATGAAATTGTTGGTGCATTGTATGATTTGAATAAAATGGGTGCTTCAGGGTATCTTCATGTATTTAATGATTTTGTATACTCTGAGAAATATAAAAAAAAGATCATCCAACCT